>NZ_JAVLSB010000075.1:0-121494 GCF_031583775.1 Pseudomonas rhizozeae | reverse complement strand
AGTGAGGGCATGCCGAGCCTTAGCGAGGCACCGAATGGAGGGGATAAAAGCGCTTGGTTACTTGGCGCTTTTCCAAGTAACCCGCTGTAAGAGCGGAACCTATATCAGCCATCACACAAGAAACGGATATGTACATCTGCAAAAAATCGAGCGCCTGATAAAAAGCCATCGCTGGCAAGTCGAATCGTCGCACCGCAGCTCCCACAGGTTTTCGGGACATCCGCAATGAACGAGCCAGCAGGGAAACACCCTTCGTCACAACGCCGCCCGGAGCCGGCTAGCTTCCACAGGCCAAACGCCTACAACCCGAAGCCAGACTGACCGCCAAACCACCGCACCAGCGACCAAGCGCAACTCAGCACACCCATCCAATTTTTCCCTCACCCCATCACGCATGATCCGCTGCAGTGATCGGCGTCTGTGCGCCTTAAGAAAACATGAGCGGGCAGGGCGATGACAGCAACGCAATGGGATGAACGCCTGCAGCACTGGGGCCTGCTGTTTTTACGGATCAGCGGTGGCCTGTTTCTGCTGTGGGTGCATGGTCTGCCCAAGCTGCTCAACTACAGTGAAGAGTTGTTGCGCATCGAAGATCCCTTGCATTTGGGAGCGAATGTGACGCTGTCGCTGGCGATTGTTGCCGAGGTGCTGTGTCCGCTGTTGATCGTCGCCGGGGTGTTGGTGCGGTTGGCCTGCTTGCCGATTTTGATGGTGTTGCTGATCGCGTTGCTGGTGGTGCACCCGCAATGGAGCCTGGCCGAAGGGCAGTTTGGCTGGTTGCTGTTGATCCTGTTTACCACCGTGTTTATCGCCGGGCCGGGACGGCTGGCGCTCAATGTTCGTTTTGCCGGAGTTTTACGTTATGCCTGAATCCCTGACGGCCGAGAGCCGCGCGGCGCGTTCCGGTTTCGAGGAAGTGGTGACCCTGGTCATCAAGCACCGGGTCAAGGCCGGTTGTGAAGTGCCTTACGAAGCCTGGCTGCGCAATATCGTCAGTATTGCCGGGCAGCAGGCCGGGCATTTGGGCGTGGACGTGATGCGCGGCAAGCAGGCCGGGCTGGACCTGTTTACCTGCGTGCTGCGCTATCGGACCACCGAAGACATGCAGCGCTGGCTCGATTCGCCGCAACGTCAGGCATTGGTGGCGGACGCCGCGCCGATGCTCGCCGATGGCGACCAGACCGAGGTCAACCGGCTCAATGAGTTCTGGTTCGCGCCGCAGGCCGATGCCGCCGCGCCGCCGCCGCGCTGGAAGCAAGCGGTGGTGACGCTGCTGGTGATTCTGCCGCACACCTTGCTGGTGCCGTTGCTGTGGGGGCCGCTGCTGTCGCTGCACGCCTTTTTGTCCAACTACGTGGTGGCCACATTTCTGATCACCCTGACCATCGTGGTCTCGGTGGTGTACCTGTTCATGCCGCTGGCCACGCGACTGTTCGCGCCGTGGATGGTCGGCGGCAAGGCCCTCGACCACCTGGAGCCCGGCGCCGACCCGCAGCGTTGAGCGACCCTTTTTCATACTCTTGAAGGACACGTGATGACCGCCGATCTGATTCTCTTCAATGGCCAATTCCACACAGTCGACCGCGAAAAACCCACCGCCAGCGCGGTGGCGATCAAGGACGGTCGATTCGTCGCAGTCGGCAACGACGCCGAAGCCATGGCCCTGCGCGGCAGTGGCAGCCAGGTCATCGACCTCAAGGGCCGCTGCGTGATCCCCGGCCTTAACGACTCGCACTTGCACCTGATCCGTGGCGGCCTGAACTACAACCTCGAGCTGCGCTGGGAAGGCGTGCCGTCGCTGGTGGATGCGCTGCGCATGCTCAAAGAGCAGGCCGACCGCACGCCGACCCCGCAATGGGTGCGCGTGGTGGGTGGCTGGAATGAATTCCAGTTTGCCGAAAAACGCATGCCGACCCTTGAAGAACTCAACCAGGCCGCGCCGGACACCCCGGTATTCGTGCTGCACCTGTACGACCGCGCCTTGCTCAACCGCGCGGCGTTGCGGGTGGCCGGGTACACCCGCGACACGCCGAACCCGCCGGGCGGGGAGATCGTGCGCGATGCCAACGGCAACCCGACCGGCATGCTGGTGGCGCGGCCGAACGCGATGATTTTGTACTCGACCCTGGCCAAGGGGCCGAAGCTGCCGCTGGAATATCAGGTCAACTCGACCCGCCAGTTCATGCGCGAACTCAACCGCTTGGGGCTGACCAGCGCCATCGATGCCGGCGGCGGTTTCCAGAATTACCCGGACGATTACCAGGTGATCGAGCAACTGGCCAAGGATCAACAACTGACGATTCGCATCGCCTACAACCTGTTCACCCAGAAGCCCAAGGAAGAACTGACCGACTTCAAAAACTGGACGTCGAGCGTGACCCTGCATCAGGGCGACGACTACCTGCGGCACAACGGCGCCGGGGAGATGCTGGTGTTCTCGGCGGCGGATTTCGAAGACTTCCTCGAACCGCGCCCGGACTTGCCGCCAACCATGGAAGCCGAACTGGAGCCTGTGGTGCGACACCTGGTGGAGCAGCGCTGGCCGTTCCGTTTGCACGCCACTTACAACGAATCCATCAGCCGCATGCTCGACGTGTTCGAAAAGGTTAACCGCGACATTCCGTTCAACGGTTTGCCATGGTTTTTCGACCACGCCGAAACCATCACCCCGCAGAACATCGAGCGGGTGAGGGCGCTGGGCGGCGGCATTGCGATCCAGGACCGCATGGCGTTCCAGGGCGAATACTTCGTCGAACGGTACGGCAGCAAAGCCGCCGAAGCCACACCGCCGATCAAGCGCATGCTGGCTGAAGGCGTGCCGGTCGGCGCCGGCACCGATGCCACCCGCGTGTCGAGCTACAACCCGTGGACCTCGCTGTATTGGATGGTCAGCGGCCGGACGGTCGGTGGCCTCGAACTGCACAGCGAAGGCCTGCCACGCCTGACCGCGCTGGAACTGTTCACCCACGGCAGCGCCTGGTTCTCGTCGGAGCAGGGCAAGAAAGGTCAGATCAAGGTCGGCCAATTGGCGGACGTGGCGGCGTTGAGCGCGGATTTTTTCTCGGTCGACGAAGAAGCCATCAAATGGATCGAATCGGTGCTGACCGTGGTCGGCGGCAAAGTGGTGTACGCCGCCGGTGACTTCGAAAAACTCGGCCCGGCCAGCGTGCCGGTGCTGCCGGACTGGTCGCCGGTGGTGAACGTCCCCGGCCACTGGCGCCCGACCTCGCCAATGCAAGCCCAGGTGCACCAATGCAGCGGCCCGTGCGGCGTGCATGCGCACAGCCACAACAAGGCCCGCCTGTCGAACGCGCCAGTCAGCGACTTTGCTGGTTTCTGGGGCGCTTTCGGTTGCTCGTGCTTCGCCTTTTAATCCATCAGAAACGCGCCGGTCACCACGGCCGGCGTCTTGCGCAACCACCCTCCCGAGGAGCTTCACATGAGCAACGTTCCGTACAAACGCCTGAATAAAGACGATGCCGTGGTCCTGCTGGTCGACCACCAGACCGGCCTGATCTCGCTGGTGCAGGATTTCTCGCCCAACGAATTCAAGAACAACGTGCTGGCCCTGGGCGACCTGGCCAAGTTTTTCAAACTGCCGACCATCCTCACCACCAGTTTCGAAGCCGGCCCTAACGGCCCGATGGTGCCTGAGCTCAAAGAACTGTTCCCGGACGCGCCGTACATCCCGCGTCCAGGCCAGATCAACGCCTGGGACAACGAAGATTTCGTCAAAGCCGTGAAAGCCACCGGCCGCAAGCAACTGATCATCGCCGGCGTCGTCACCGACGTCTGCGTGACCTTCCCGACTTTGTCGGCGCTGGCTGAAGGCTTTGAAGTGTTCGTGGTCACCGATGCCTCCGGCACCTTCAACGAAACCGTGCAGCAAGCGGCGTGGGCGCGCATGTCGGCGGCCGGCGCCCAACTGGTCAACTGGTTCTCCGTGGCGTGCGAGCTGCAGGGCGACTGGCGCAACGACATGGAAGGCCTGGCCAACCTGCTGTCGCAGCGCATTCCGAACTACCGCAACCTGATCAACAGCTACACCGTGCTGACCGCCAAGTAAGCCGCAGCGCTTGACCCAAATGCCCGCCATTGTGCGGGCATTTTTGTGCCTGGCGCGCCAAATTCTACGGGTTTGCTTGGGTACATCCGCCGATCATGCAGCGGCTGACAGTCCGCCTCAGTCGGAACGCCACCCGGAGCAGGCTCGCTCCCACTTCGTTTTGTGTCAGTTCAAAAAAATCCAGCATGCGCCGCAGATTGAGTATGGGAATTCAGCGCTTCTGCAACCAGGACAAGAATCCGCCTTTTTTGATCGCCACCGGTTTGGCCATCAGCGCCAGGCGACTGTTTTGCAAGCGCACGGCTTGCAGTTTGTTCAGCGCCTGACCGACTTCGCTGCGCTTCGCCATGCACTCGCGGGCCACGGCTTTGTCGAGTTGGTAAATGATGCTGGAGGTCATGGCGGTGAAGGTCCCCAGGGACGGCGCGTCGGCGAGGATGCTCTGTTCGCCCATGACTTCGCTGGGGCCCATGCGCCCGACTTCGGTCTGATGGTCGTCGTCGAGCACGGTCACGCTGACCACGCCCGTGGCGATCACGAACAGGCACTCCGGCACTTCCTCGCAACTCAGCACCACTTCGCCGGCACTGTACTGATGCGGGTGCATGTTTTGCGCCAGGTGGTCGCGCTCTTCGGCGCTCAAGGAACGGAAGATTTTTACCTCGTCGAGCAAGGCCCGGGCGCGGCTGGACGGTTCGATCACGCCGTCGAGCTGGCGCGAGATATTCGCCGCCTCAAGGTGCCGGTGGGCGAGGTCGAACAGTTGATTGCGTACTTCGCTTTTTTTATTCAGGTCGCTGATGAAACCGCTGGCCACGTATTCCGACGATGTCTCGCCGGCTTCTTTCAACACCGCTTTTGGCGCCGGTTTGAGCAGCAAGGCGCTGCTGCCTTGCAGCGTGCGATCGAGGGCGTCGAGCACGCGGCGCGGGCGGATGTGGTTGGCCACCTTGATGCTGATCGACACGCCGTGCAGATTGGTCGGGCGGCTGAGGTTGATCAGTTTGGCCTTGGCCGCCACCGAGTTCGGCACTACCGCCAGGGTGCCGGCGCTGGTCAACAGATGCGTGGAGCGCCAGTCGATGTCCACCACCTTGCCTTCGACGCCGTCGATCGACACCAAGTCGTCCACTTGATAAGGCTTGGTGGTGTTGAGCACGATCCCGGAGAACACATCGCTCAACGTGCTCTGCAACGCCAGGCCGACCACGATCGCCACCACGCCCGAGGTCGCCAGCAAGCCTTTGACCGGCAACTCCATCACGTAGCCCGCCGCCGCGACAATCGCCACCAGAAACACCAAGGCACCGATCACGTCTTGCAGCAGGCGCCCGCTGTGGCCGATGCGGCGCATCAACAGCAGGCCGATCAATTCCGTGAGGACCCGTGCGGCGTACAGCCACCAGACAATCGCCAGGGCTGTCGCGCCGAACTGCGACACGCGGTCATCGGCCAGCAGCGGCGCCTGCAACGGACTGACCCCGGCGTTGATGATCAGCACGCTGTACAGCAGAAACAGCGCCAGTCGCATGCCCACCCGCGTCACCCGATGGGGAAACGGCGCCAGTTGCCAGAGCAAGGCGTCGATCACCAGCACCAGCACACTGAAGGACAGCAGGTGGGCGTAGAGGAAGGTCATGTCACAACTCCTTGGGACGGGCACTCAACGTTAGATGGGAAATGACCTGTGGCCAGGGCGCTGGCCCCCGCCGGGCGGCAAAGCAGCCCTGAAAAATTCTGAAAGTTAACAGATTTTCAGCCGTGCATCGCGGTATAAAGCGCCTAACTGTCAACCAGGTCGCGACAATGAACCCGTTCGAAGACATGCGTATTTTTTGCCAGGTGATGGACTCCGGCAGCTTCACCGCTGCCGCCGATCAATTGGGGTTGTCCAAGCAATTTGTCAGCCGGCGCTTGATGCAACTGGAAGAGCGCCTCGGCGTGCGCCTGCTCAACCGCTCGACCCGGCGCCTCGACGTCACGCCACTCGGCCAGAGTTACTACGAATCGGCCTTGCGCCTGCTCGGCGAAGTCGAGCAAGTGGAGCAGGGCATCGCCGGGCAAACCAGCGAGCCGCGCGGCACCGTGCGCATGAGCGCGCCGCTGTCCTTCGCCCTCGCGCACCTCGGTTGTTTGCTGCCGCCGTTTTTGCAGCGCTACCGCGACGTGACCGTGGAAGTCGACCTTAGCGATCGTCCGGTGGACCTGCTCAGCGAAGGCTACGACCTGGCGCTGCGCATCGGCGTGCTGGAAGACTCAACGCTGATCGCCCGCCGCCTCGCCACCATCGAGCGAGTGTACTGCGCCAGCCCGGCGTACCTCGCCGAACGCGGCACGCCGGGCAAACCCGACGATTTGCTTCACCACGACTGCCTGCCCTACGGCCACAATCGCCAGGTGCAATGGCGCTTCAACGGTCCGGGCAAACCGCATGTGGTCAACGTCACCGGGCGCATGCGGGTCAACAACGGCGAACTGCTGCGCGACGCCGCCATCGCCGGGCTCGGCATTACCTACCTGCCCACCTTCATCATCGGCGCCGCCCTGCGCGACGGCCGTTTGCTCCCGGTGCTCGATGACCTGCGCCCGGAACCGCTGGTGCTCTCGGCGGTGTACCCGCAGCATCGACAGTCGTCGCGACCGGTGCAGGCGTTGATCGAGTTCTTCCGGGAGCGACTGGATATCAGCCGCGATCACGACGACTAACCCTGGCGCCGTTTAACTGACAGCGGTCGTTCGTCCGATGGTGGCCATGTGTGCAGAACCGCGCTGGAAAATCCCCAAAGGCTATGCCTTACTGATTTTTCCCACGACTGGAGTGACGGGCGATGCGACGCAGAGGTGCGCAATATTGGCTCTGGAGCAACAGCCAGTTACAGGGGCGCAGTCACGATGAGTCACTGCCGGACGGCACACAGATAGAAGTCCAGGCGCGGTGCAATCGCGACCAAGTGATCCAAGTGTTCGTCGGTTTGTATGGCCGCGACGGCGGGGCAATCGTCGAAGAATTTCATGACCGCGATGGCGCCGAGTCACTGGCGTCGGCGCTGGAATGGGGCTGTGTGCGGGCTCAGGAGTTGCTGGCGATTGCCGGCGGTTTCCGCGCTCCGCACCGTATTCAACGGACCCTCGGCGTCGTCCTGGAAGATCCTTGCGCGATGGCGCTGCGGCGCATGGATATGTCCGAGGAGGAGCAAATCCGCCTCAAGAGCCAGGACGCCTGGGACGAGTACCTGCGCGCCAAGGAAGCGATGCTCGCACTGATGCGCTCGACCAAGGTCGACAGCGAGGTCTGGGAAACCCAGAAACGCCGCCTGCGTGACGCCATCGACCGCCGCGCCGCGTTGCGCCGTAGCTACCTTTCGGACTGAGTCTTGGCGTGTTTCACGTTCCTGATCAACACCGTGTAAACACCTTTTTCTCACAAATTCCAGGCGTCAAAAAAACACGCTAGCGCATTGCTATCACCTTGGTTTAGCTTGCCGCTTAGAAGGCCTGATTCAGGGCACTTGAGCGGTATTTCTTATTGGGGGGAGCAGCATGAGCGCACGCTGGAATAGTGCAGGGCGAATACTGGGCACGACGCTGATGCTGTCGTCCTTGAACGGATGCATCCTCGATCCCGTTTATCTGATCAATGCGGTGGGAAGCGCCGGCGATGAAGACACGCCGGTGACTGCACCGCCGACGAACTCGGAAGCCGACAACAGCGCCAATCTGCAACAACTGATCACCCGCGAAACCCCCGATCGCTATCGCTCGCGCAATTGCGATTACATCGAAATGTCGCTCTCTGAAGTGCCCGGTTATCTGGGCAGTCCCAATGCTTATCTGAAACAGGCCGGTGAAGCGCGCAAAGTCGCGGCCAGCCAGGTCTGGCAGGAAAAAGGCTGCACCGCAGGCAATTTCCCCGGCGGCAAGGTCGGGATCTCGATGGAAACCATCGACGCGCAGAAAGCCGCGTTGGCCGGCCTGCCGACTGCCGGCGTGGTGGTTCACAGCACTGTGGCCGGCAGCCCGGCGCAGCAGGCGGGAATTTTGCCGAATGACGTAGTGGTGGCGATCAATGAGCAACCGATTGCCGACTCGGTGGATTTCCGCGTGCTGGTGACCAAGGCGCCGTTGGGTTCCACGGTCAGGCTCAAGGTCTGGCGTTATCTGGCGTACCAGACTGTGCCAGTGGTGGTCGGCGCCGGGGGATCGCAAGTATCGATGCTGCCCGTGGCCACGCCAGCCGCAGCCACGCCATCGAAAACGTCCGCCAGTGCCAGTAATGCGCCGAGTGCCAACCTGCAAGGCATGAACCTCGGCGCCGTCACGCCTTCCTACGCCAAAGCAGTGGGCTTGCCGTCCACTCAGGGGGCGTGGGTGATCGACACGGTCAAGGGCAGCGCAGCGGACAAGGCCGGGATCAAGCCGCTGGACGTAATCATCGAAGTCGGTGGTCAGGAAGTCGCCAGCGCCCAGGACGTCAGCGACATCTCCTCAAGGATGCGCGCCGGCTACAAGGCGACCGTCAGCGTGTGGCGCAACCAGGCTAAACGCGACGTGCAAATGGTGCTGAAAAATGAATGATCAAGGACTGATGGTGACTCGATTGGGCGCCGTGGCCCTGGCGAGTTCATTGTCTGGCTGCATCGGCACGGCGGTCGGGCTGCTGCAACCGGTGGGCAGTTCTGCCTATGAAGCATCAATGACCCCGGAATCGGTCGGCATCACCACTTCGACCTGGCGCGGCAAGTCGTGCAAGGACCTGGAGTTGAGTGAGGGCAGTATGGGTCAGCAGCAACAGGACGCCGCGGCGAAGGGCGATAGCGGCTTGGTCAAAATCACGGGTTGGCACATGGATTCGATCCGTCAGGTACGGACCGAACAGGGTTGTGTCGCTGGCGCGACCGGGGCCACGGTGCCGGCCTCGGGGCAGGTCACCGCCTACGGTTACTGCACAACCACCACTGACGAGTCCGTTTACGTCACACCGATGTTCACCTATGGCGATTTCTACGCTGACGGCGGCGCGGCGGAGTCACAAGCCTTCACCGAGATGCTGCGTTCGACCTACAACTTCAAAGGCAACGCCGGCTATTGCCTGATGGAGGACAGCCCGGCCAAGGCTCAGGCTGCGATCGAGCGCGCAGCGAACATCACCACGATGATCATCGGCTGGAACACCGTGCGCGTACCTTGGACCCCACCGCCGATCGCCAAGAAGCCCAAGGCCAGCGTTGCCACGGCAACCACTGTCAACCCGGCAAAAGCCAACGTTGCGACCGCCGTCAGCCAGCAAAGCGTCAATGCCCAGGACCTCGGCTTGACCCTCGAAACCCCGAGCCCCGAACTGGTCCAGGCCTTGGGCCTGAAGGACCGCAGCGGCGCCTGGGTGGTCAGCGTGGCGCCGGGCAGCGCCGCGGCCAAGGCCGGGATCAAAGCCATGGACGTGATCCGGGACGTGTCCGGGCAAGTGGTCAATGCGCCCAGTGACGTGCAGGCGATTGCCGGCAAGTTGCGCGCCGGCTACAAGGCATCGGTAGGGATTTGGCGTGACCGCGCCAGTCGCGACGTCAGCCTGGTCATCCCCGCCGGAGCGAGCGCTCCGGTGGCGAAGGCGCCGGGCGTGGCTGTGGCACCAGCGGCAGCCGCAGTGGTTGCGCCGCCAGCGGCCGCTGCTGGCAAGTTGTATTGCCACGCTTACGTGTTTGTCGTCGACCAGCCCGGCGGTTTCCAGTCACCGATCCTCGAGCGAGCCGGCGAGCGCCGTGACCCGAGCGTGATGATGGCTTCGCTGTCGAGTTTTATTGCCAAGGTGCGGCAACAGCAACCGGAGCAATGGCGACCGTTCACTTTTCCGCTGGATCAATGCAGCAGTCCTACGGGTTACTGCTTCGCCAATGCCGAGTCATCGCTGTTGAAGGCCAAGCAGTCGGCCGCGCAGTTTTGCTTTCTGACGCGCGCCGAAGCGGAAACCGACTTGCAGAAATTCAACTCCTTCACCCCGGTGTACCAGATCGTCGAGTGATCGCGGTTGTCAGCCGGGTCGGACAGAGGGCCGGAGGGGCGTTAACGGACAAACGCCCCTCCGGCCCGCTATCCTAGGCTCACTTCTTCCAGTCGAGCCTCGTCCATGCTGCAAGTCCTAGGCGTCCACAAAAGCTACGCCACCCCGCAAGGCCCATTGCCGGTGCTGCAAGGCATCGACCTGACGCTGCAACCCGGCAGCAGCCTGGCGTTGATGGGCGAGTCGGGCAGCGGCAAAAGCACCTTGCTGCATTTGATCGCCGGGCTGGATAAGGTCGACGCCGGCAGTATTCAAAGTGGTGCGCATCGCCTGGAACAAATGAACGAAGGCCAATTGGCCGAGTGGCGGCGCACGGAAATCGGCCTGGTGTTCCAGCAGTTCAACCTGATCGGCAGCTTGCGGGTCGAGGACAACCTGGCGTTTCAGGCGCGCCTGGCCGGTCGGCATGATCCGCAGTGGCAGGCGCATCTGGTCCAACGGTTGGGGCTTGGCGAATTGCTGCGGCGTTATCCGGAGCAATTGTCCGGCGGCCAGCAGCAGCGAGTGGCGCTGGGGCGAGCGCTGGCGTCGCGGCCGAGTTTGCTGTTGGCGGACGAACCGACCGGCAGCCTCGACGAAGCCACCAGCGATGAGGTGCTGAAGCTGCTGCTGGAACTGCTCGACGATACCCCGACGACCTTGTTGATGGTCACCCACAGCCCACGGGTGGCGGCGCGGCTGGCGCAAACCGTGATGTTGCAGCGTGGCCGTCTGGCCGATGCGGGCGTGAGCTGAGGTGCGGGTGTTCCGCGAGACCTTGCGCGCGCTGCTCAGCCATTGGCGTCGGCATCCTGTGCAGTTTTTCAGTGTGCTGACCGGGTTGTGGCTGGCCACCAGCCTGCTGACCGGTGTGCAAGCGCTGAACAGCCAGGCGCGGGACAGTTATGCCAAGGCCAGCGAGTTGATCGGCGGCGAACCCCAGGCCAGCCTGACAGCGGCAAACGGCGGCAGCTTCGATCAGCACTTGTTCATCGACCTGCGTCGCCAGGGCTGGCCGGTATCGCCGGTGTTGCAAGGGCGCTTGAATTTGCTCGGCCATGACGACCAGCGTCTGCAACTGATGGGCATCGAACCGGTGTCGCTGCCGGCCGGCGGCCCGGTGGCTGGGCAAGCGCTGGACATGACGCAGATCGTCGAATTCTTCAGCCCGCCGGGCCGCACCTGGATTGCCCCGCAGACCTTGCAGGCGCTGGGCCTGCGCGAAGGTGAGCAACCGTCGACCCTCAGCGGTCACGTGTTGCCGCCGCTGCATGTCCAGGAAGACATGGCGCCGGGGGTGTTGCTGGTGGACATCGGCATCGCGCAACAACTGCTGGAACAGCCGCAACAACTGACGCGATTGCTGCTGCCGAAGGATTTCCACGGTGTGTTGCCTGAGGCGCTCAAAGGCCAGTTGCAACTCAAGGCCAGCGGCGAAGAAAACAACCTGGCGCGTTTGACCGAAAGTTTTCACCTGAACCTCGATGCTTTGGGATTTCTGTCGTTCATCGTGGGGTTGTTTATCGTCCACGGCGCGATCGGTCTGGCCCTCGAACAGCGGCTGGGCCTGCTGCGCACCTTGCGCGCCTGTGGCGTCAGCGCGCGAATGCTGATCGCTTGTTTGAGCGTCGAACTGGGCATGATGGCGCTGCTCGGTGGGCTGGCCGGGGTGATCAGCGGTTATTTTCTTGCGGGCGTTTTGTTGCCGGACGTCGCCGCGAGTCTGCGTGGCTTATACGGCGCGGAAGTGGCGGGGCACTTGAACCTGAGCCCGGCGTGGTGGTTGAGCGGCATCGGCCTGAGTCTGTTCGGCGCTTTGCTCGCCGGGGCCAACAGTTTGTTGCGCGCGGCGCGCCTGCCGTTGCTGGCGCTGGCCAATCCACAAGCCTGGCACGAGGCGCATCGGCGCTGGTTGCGGCGCCAGGCCTGGGTGGCGGCGAGCGCGGCGTTGATCGCGGTCGGCGCGTTGCTGTGGGGCGACAGTCTGGCCAGCGGTTTTGTCCTGATGGCAGCGCTGTTACTCGGTTCAGCCCTGGCTTTGCCGGTGTTGCTCAATGGATTGCTCGGGCTGTTGCTGCAAGGCACGCGCCGAGTGCTCGGGCAATGGTTTCTCGCCGATTGTCAGCAACAATTGCCGGCACTGAGCCTGGCGTTGATGGCGCTGTTGCTGGCGCTGGCGGCGAACATCGGCGCCGGCAGCATGACCGCTGGTTTCCGCCAGACCTTTAGCGACTGGCTCGAACAGCGGCTCACCGCCGAGCTGTACATCAACCCGCAAACCCCCGCGCAGTCGCAAGAGATGTACAGCTGGCTGCGGCAACAGCCGCCAGTGACCGCAGTGCTGCCCAACTGGCAAGTCTCGGTGCAGTTGCAGGGCTGGCCGGCGGATGTGTTTGGCGTTATCAATCATCCGACGTACCGCCAGCATTGGCCGTTGCTGGAGTCCCTCGGCGACGCACCGTGGGATCGCTTGGCCAGCGACGATTCGGCGATGCTCAGCGAACAGCTGGCGCGGCGTCTCAAGCTGCGGCTCGGCGATCAATTGAGCATTCCCACGCCGAACGGCCTGTGGTCGCCGCGTATCGTCGGGATCTACGCCGACTACGGCAACCCCAAGGGCCACATTCTGGTCAACGCCGAGCACTTGCAGCGCGGCTGGCCGCAGTTGACGCCGAATCGCTTCAACCTGCGCATCGAGCCGGCGCAGATTCCGGCATTTCTGCAGACCCTGCAACAGCGCTTCAGCCTGGATGACAGCCACATTGTCGATCAGGCGCGGCTCAAGGGCTGGTCGACGCAAGTCTTCGAACGCACCTTCGCCGCCACCGCTGCGCTCAATAGCCTGACCTTGGGGGTGGCCGGGGTGGCGCTGTTTATCAGCCTGTTGACGCAGAGCCAGAGCCGCCTCGGCCAACTCGCGCCGTTGTGGGCGCTGGGCGTGACGCGCCGCCAGTTGATGCTGCTCAACCTCGGCCAGACCTGGCTGCTGGCGCTGTTGACTCTGGTGCTGGCGCTGCCGCTGGGCATCGCGCTGGCTTGGTGCCTGGACGCGGTGATCAATGTGCAGGCGTTTGGCTGGCGCTTGCCGTTGCGGATTTTTCCGTGGCAATTGCTGCAGTTACTGGGGCTGGCCGTGGTGGCGACGTTGCTGGCGTCGGCCTGGCCGCTGATCAGGTTGTACCGCACGCAACCGGCGGATTTGCTGAGGACCTTTGCCCATGAAGATTAAGGTCGTTTTAGGGGTGCTGGTGTTGCTGGGATTGGCCGGTTGCGATCAGTCCAAGCCTGAAGAAAAGGGCTTCGCCGGGCTCGGCACCTCGGCAGCGGCGTTCACCGAGGTGCGGCCAGGGCGGACGTTCAGCTTTCCGGCGGACCACGGTGCGCATCAGGGTTTTCGGATTGAATGGTGGTATGTGACGGCCAACCTCAAGGACGCAGAGGGTCGCGAATTCGGCGTGCAGTGGACGTTGTTTCGCAGCGCGCTGAACGCTAATCCGCAGCAGCCTGGCTGGGCCAACCAGACCATTTGGCTCGGCCATGCCGCCGTGACGTCCGCGACCAGCCACCACGCCGCCGAGCGCTACGCCCGAGGCGGCGTCGGCCAGGCGGGGGTCGAAGTGGCGCCATTCAATGCATGGATTGACGACTGGCGCTTTGCCGGGCCGTCGCTGGATGACGTGCAACTCAGCGCCCGCGACAAGGGCTTCGCCTACCAACTCAAGCTGCGCGCCACCCGGCCGCTGGTGTTGCAAGGGCAGCAGGGTTTCAGCGTTAAATCCGAGCAGGGCCAGGCTTCGTATTACTACAGCCAGCCGTTTTTCCAGGCCAGTGGCCAGGTGGAAATCGATGGCCAGAGCTACCAGGTCAGCGGTCCGGCCTGGCTCGACCGCGAGTGGAGCAGCCAGCCGTTGACCGCCGACCAGACCGGTTGGGACTGGTTCTCCCTGCACCTGGACAGTGGCGAGGAAGTGATGCTCTACCGCATGCGGCAGAAGGACGGCGCGCCTTACGTGACCGGAACCTGGATCGACACCGAAGGCCGCACGCAACTGCTGCACGGCAGCGACCTGAGCATGACCCCCGAGGACACTGCGGAAGTCGCCGGGCGTAAGATGCCGGTGCGCTGGTCAATCAAAATCCCCGGCAAAGGCCTCGACATCACCACCGCTGCGCTGAACAGTCAGGCCTGGATGGGCTTGCGCATTCCCTATTGGGAAGGGCCGGTGAGGGTCAGTGGCAGCCAGGGCGGCAGTGGCTATCTGGAAATGACTGGCTACTGAGCGGCACGCGATCGCGCGGAACTCCAGTGACGGCGGCGTCCTCCTACTTAGTGAAGCCGTTCACTGGAGCCTGACATGAGCGATGACCTCAAACCGCCTGACCTTGCCGACTGGCAACGCCTGTTCGATGACAAGGCCTACTGGCAGCAATCCCCGGACGCCCATTACAGCGAACTGCTGCGCCTGGCCGACGATTTGCTGGGGCAGGGCGCGATCGACCTTGAGCAATGGCAACACCTTAAAGCCAAGGCCGAGCAATCCCACCAAGACTCGCCCGAAGCGAACGTCGCTGAAGAAGTTGCCGACCCTGAAGCCTGACCCTGAAACCTGAGTGCCTGCCATGAAAACCACACACAAAGAAAATCCCGACCATCCAGCCATGCCCGGCGAAATCGAACGCGACAACAACGCCCTGCGCCCCAACGACCCGGCCAAACGCAAACAGGAAAAGGGTCACCCGGACGGCGGCGAGACCGATGCGCAGAAAGTCGGACGCAAGGACGGCGGGCACAAACCAATCCCGCAATGATCCGCCGCTGTCCCCTGTGAGGACCTGCTCCTCCACATGCCACTGTGGCTAGGATGCTTGCTCATCGAGAGGCCCAGTGGCTAGGGAGCTTGCCCACCCAGATGCCTCTGTGGCGAGGGAGCTTGCTCCCGCTCGACTGCGCAGCAGTCGCAAACCTTCCTCAAGTTCCTAAGTAATACGTCAGTAGCACACTCTCGATTTATACCAATATTCCTGAAATCAACTAACCCATCTTAAAGTCGCAATAACTTATGCATCATGTCATTTCTTGTATAGTTAGTTTGTATAACAATATTCAGACACAATGGTCGAACTGGTGAGTTATTTTTTTCGGCTCATTAATATCCCCGCTTATCCGAAACATTGTGTGCAGGATTATTCAAAATATGTACACGGACAAACCCTGGCGATTCCCTTAGAATACCCGCCGTTCGCCCAGTGCAAGGGCTCTTTACCAGTGCACGGATTGCCGAGGCAACTGCACTGGGCGGACACCATTATTGAGTGTTGAACATTAGTGGGATGGCACTAATTGGTGTTAATGCTCTAAAAAATCATGAAAACGAGCATCCGCTTAGAGCGCTCGTTTTTTTTGTGAGCATGAAAAAATAAGCGGAGGCCGTGTAGGCTGGCAGCAGATCTAACCTTGCCTCTCTTGATTTTCGGCATCCATCAGTTTTCGATATCTAGAGAATTCTAAAGTAGCTTCGATATCTCCGTCGATTAGTCGCTCATAGAATCCATGGTCTTTCGACCACGGTTCGACAACAAGGGCAGAAAAGTTTTCTGCACCGTTATTAGTTGAGTGACTCATTTTCCAATATTGTGATAGTCGGTCATTGGATGTTGTAAAGAAATCAACGGCGTAAGGTTTTGGATATTCTTCATCGTCTTCGAGGCATAGATAGAGCCAAGGGCAGTTATCCCAGAACTGTATGCCGTAAACTATATATTCTTTTCCGACTTCTAAGTCTAGCTGGCCGTCAGACCGTGAAATATAACGGCGCAGCCTGGATAATGTGCCAGCGTCGGTAATTCCAGATAGATTGTTTATTTTACAGACGACTTTCATTTTGGATAATCCCCCGGTGGTACAGTTGGATCATTTCCCCATGGCTTCATGCCTTGAGTGCTGTGTTTCTTAAACTTGAAGTCCATTCTTTCTCCCGTTTTCGGGTTTCGGACGTAATGAACTACTGAATCTCTGCCATTTTGAGACTTAATCTTAAGCTCTAATTTTTCCATTCCTTGGTATAGAGGATCATTAAGATTTTTAATGATGACGTCTCCCTCGCCTGCCTTAGCGGAGTTTAATGTCATTTTATCCTGAATACTTTTCGGTTCTCTGCTCCATTTATCGACTTTCGGTGGTTCAGGGGGAGGCGGAATTCCTTCGTCTACATTCGCATCTTCAGCAGGGTTTCTCACACCAGTTGCTGGTTTAACATTGTTGCCCCCCGGACACTGCCCACTCAACCCCAACGGATCCACCCAGCTAGTAGGATTAGGAACGTACTGGTAGTTGTTCAACCCTCCCGCCAATTTAATCGGATCGGGGGTGAGGAAGCGGCCGGTGCCGGGATTGTAGTAGCGATGGCGGTTGTAGTGTAGGCCGGTCTCGGCGTCGAAGTATTGGCCCTGGAAGCGTAGGGGGTTGTCGATATCGGCAATGTGGAGGGTGGCGAGGTTGCCGTAGGCGCGGTAGTTGGCTGACCAGACGATTTCGCCGCTGTAGTCGGTGAGTTCTTGCGGGGTGCCAAGGTGGTCGAGTTGGTAGTAGAAGGGCGCGGCTTTGAGCGGGTCTTCTCCGTCGAGCATGGCCAGCGGGCGGAAGGTGCCGGGTTCGTAGATATAGCTGCGGTAACGGTCGTCGGCGCTTTCCGCGACCAGGCGCTCACCTTGCCAGAGGAATTCCGTGGTGTGGCCGTCGACGGTCTTGGCAATGCGTCGGCCGAAAGCGTCGTAGCGGTAGGACGCGGTGCCGCCGCCGGGCAGACTGACGCCGATCAAGCGGTGTAGGCAGTCATAGGCGTACTCGGTGACCAGGCGTTGCCCGGTACCCCGGCGTTCACGGATCAGGTTGCCGTAGGCGTCGTACTCGTAATGACGGTCGCCCTGCATCAATAAGCGGTTGCCCTTCACGTTAGCCAGGTTGGCGACCGGTTGATCGCTTTGTCCGAGCAGGTTGCCGGCCGGGTCGTGGGCGAAGGTTTCCGGGGTGCTGCCGCGCACGCTGATCAAGCGGTCCAGCGGGTCGTAGTGGTAGCTGCGTCGGCCGTTGCGGCTGTCGTCGATGCCGGCAAGATTACCGTTGGCGTTGTAGGCGTAGCGGCGCTGGATCAGAAGGCGATCCTGCTGGCTGACGCTGTGCGCATGCAACCGGCCCTGATCGTCGTATTGGTATTGGCTGAGCAGAAGACCTTGTCGGCGTTGCACTTCGCGACCTACGCAGAACTGGTGAGTGGTCAGGCGCGAGCCGTTGAGGTCGATGCCGCTCAGGCGTCCACCTTGCAGGTGGTGATAGTCGAGCCGGCTGCCATCCGGCAGTCGGCAATGCTTGAGTTGACCAAGGTTGTCGTATTGGTATCGCAGCGTGCCCCAGCCCTGATGTTCGGTGATCAGTCGGTCTTGCAAGTCGTATTCATACGCCAGCGGCCATTGGCCGTCGTCGACGTTGACCAAACGTCCCAGGGCGTCATAGCTGTAGTGAGTTTGCCCACCGTCCGCCACGGTTTTCACCAGCAGTCGGCCGGCGGCGTCGCGCTGGTACTCGGTCACCCGCGCGCTGCTGTCATCACCGAATTCGGTTTTCTTTAGCAATTGACCTTTGAGGTCGTATTCATACGCTGTGCGGCGGCCGTCGAAACCGGTCTCCTGCTGGATCAGCCCGTTGGGATAGTAGTCAAGGTGATAGTGCTCGCCGCGCTCGTTTTCGATGTCGCTGAGCAACAGCCGCGCATTGTCGTAGCGGTAGCGCAACTGGCTTCCGTCCGGGTTGATGCGGCGGCTGACCAGATGCAGGCCGTCGGCGTAGTCATAGCGGGTAACGCGGCCCAATTCATCGCGCTCGGCGGTGACGCGGCCGTAAGGGTTGTAAGTGAAAGCGCGAGTGGCCCCGCCCGGCAGGGTGAGTTGGGTCAGGCGATTGACGGCGTCCCATTGGTATTGGGTAATGGCGCCGGTTTCGTCCTGGCGGGTGATCTGCCGGCCCATGGTGTCGTAGCGGTATCTGCGCTGGCCTCCGTCGGGCAGTTGTTCTTCGAGCAACTGGCCAAGGTTGTTCCAGCCCAAATGATGGCAGCTGCCATCCGGATAGCGGATGTTCAGCAGGCGGCCTTGGCGGTCATAGTTGTAGTGGGTGGCGTTGCCGTCGGGGTCGGTTTGCCGGGCGATGTCGCCCTGATGGTTGCGCTGGTATTTCCAGGTGGCTATGCCGCGATGAATGTCACTGATGTAGCCATGGCTGTACTCATAGGTGACCGGTTCTTCTTCCGGCGCAATCACCGCAGTCATCAGGCCATCGTCGTCGTAACGGTATTCAGTGATCGCGCCGAGCGGATCTTTTTCGGCGATCAACTGGCCTTTTTCGTTGTAGGCCATGAGGTGTTCGGCGCCATCGGGATCGATTTTGCTGATCATCCGTGCCTGATCGTCGTGGGTGTACACCTCTTGGCTGCCGTCGGCGTTGGCGACCGTCACGCTTCCTTTGTCGTCCCAGAGGTAATGCGCTTCCATCTGCGAGAAGCTCGCCCAGTGATGGACGCAGCGCGACTGCTTGCCCTCGTTCTCCCACTCCCAGAAAAAACTGGCGCCGCCAGCCAGTTGCCGTTCAAGGATGACGTGCTGCTCGTCGTAACGGTAATGTTCGGTTTCTCCCGCCGCGTTGGTCGCAGCGATCAACCGTTGCTGGTCGTCGTAGCGATAGGTGATCAGCGTCTGAAGGGTTTTCCAGGCGTCTTCCAGTGTGTCGGCCGGTGTGAACTGCTGATAATCGACAGCGACAATGTGTGTGCGGTCGTAACGCAGGAGCAGGGCACGACCAGCGCCGTTATCGAGGCGTTTGATCCGCCCGTGGATGTCGCGGCTCACCTGCAGCCGATTGCCGTAGCGGTCGCTGATCGCGATCAGGCTGGCGCCTTTGCTGTCGTAGCGGAAATGGTAAAAGGTCGGGCGGTTGCCGGCCTGGGCGAGGATCAGTTCCGCCGGGGCATCGCCGAGGAAAATCGCCGCCCGCGACAAGCTGTTGGTGATGGCGGGGCGTTGCTGGCTCGGCAAGGGGAAAGGTGTTGAGCGGTTTTCCTGGTCGGTCCAGACGACCTCGTCGGCCTTGATCTCCAAGCGATGAGCCAGTGCGTGGCTCCAACCGAAACCCAAACCGCAATCGAGTTCGACCGCGCTGCTGCGATAGAGACGTGTCCACTCGAACGGCAACAAGCCGTCGAGTTGCCCGTCGGTGAGTGTCAGCAGTTCCTCGCCGGTGACCATCGACACTGGGCACTTGTCGGTGCAGGTCTTCGCCGTTGGTTCCGCGCTTTTGCCCGCCGGCGTGGTGGCCTGTCGGGGCATGTCGTCGCCGGACTTGCTGCGGCCCAGCGTAGCGTTTTTCTTGCCGTCAAAACGCAACTCGGCCAGGCCTTTCTTCATGTGCGCAGTCACGCCGCGTGCGGCAACGGCGGTATATTTCCCGATGTAGGCCATGAAGCCCCGGATGATGGTAAACAGCGAGTCGACAAAACCGACCACGGCTTTGAGGATGACATCTCCGTACTTCTTCAGGCGCGCCGCGAGGTAAATCAACCCAGTGCCTTCGGCGGCAATGGTCAGGACCACGGCAATGACAATGTCGATGGCGATGCCGACGACTGCGGCGGTGGTCATTCTGGCCACGTCGCCGGCCATCTTCGTGGGCGGCAAGCTAGCGAGCCAGATCAACGAGCTGCGCATGAGCAGGAACAACGCGGCTTCGTCACTTGCCAGCAGCATGGCTTTTTTCATGACGTCGGGTGCTTGCTGGGCGAGGTCCACCAGTTTTTGCGTGCCGGCACCGAGGTCAGCGGCGAACTTCTTCGGGTTCTGCAAAATGTCGAGCACCAGGCTGATGCCATCCCATACGCCTTTGACCGCCTCCCATCCGCCTTCAAGAATGCCGTTGCCCACCGCCATGGCCGTGGCCGAGGTGGACTGACTCCATTGCGGCTTGAAGCCCGCCCATTCCTTGCGCAGGAAGACTTCAAGCTCTGCGGTCACGCCGCTGTAGGCATCGAACAAGGCGTCGATCTGTTCCGGAGTAACGTCGTTGTGCACGCGGATTTTGTAGAACTTGCCCGGTTCGCCCTCCGTCCAACTGGCCTTGCCCTGGGCATCGAGAGTGACCTTGCTAACCTTGCCGACCTCGACCGCGACGATATCGACTTCGATGTCACCCACCGGAATGTCGTACACCGATTCGAACTTGCTCTCGATCAGCAATGGACCTTTCTGCGGGCATTGGGCGACGGTTGAAGCGAAATCGCCGTCCGTGACGCTTACGGCTGTGGAGGTGTCGCCGACTTTGATTAGCCGCTCCATTCCGAGCAGAGAGGGCAAGTCGGCTGTTCGGCTGATTTGGTCGGCTGCGCTGGCATACCAGGTTTTTGTTTGCTCGCGATAGAGCGTGAGGCTGTCCTTGAAGGTTTTCAGTTGGGTGTCGATGTAGGTGACGCGATCCATCAGCCCTGCTCCAGAATCAGGTAGTTCAACAGTGCTTCGTTGAGGGTGTCGGGCTGGTCCGGACGGCGCACGAAACGGGCGACTTTGTGCCGCAGGTTGCCCTCGGGGTAAGCGGTGTAGAAGTCAGGATGTTCTTCGCTCAGCCATTGCATCAGGTTGTTGATCAAGGTCGACGGATCTCGTTCTGCCATGCTACCGAGCAGTGCTTTCGGTACTTGCCACCAAGGGCATGGCTTTGCGGGTGGCACGGCTCGTGGCTTCAACTGCAACTCACGGCCGTTAATTAGGTACCGATCAAACATCGGCAGTATTTCTCCGGCCTTGTCGCCAAGTCCTGACAAAACTGGCTGGATATGCCGTCCATCCCAAAACCGGAAGAACACTACCGTGCCATTGGGCATCAAGACCTGGGTCAAACTGCGCAGGTGTTCATGGACCACGTCGAGTGTGCTGCTGGAGATCGCCAGCCAGCCCCAGTCGATGGCGTCGGTATCGGCGATCCACTGCAGGAAGGGGGCGCCAGGCTTGAGCTCGGTGAGGTATGGCATCACCGGTCGCCAGTCGGCAAAGGATGTGCCGCTCCAGATCGGCTGCAGTTCGGCGGGAGCGGGTTGCTGGTAGTAGGCCTTGAGTGGTTCGGCGTCGCTGGCGGCGCTGATAATCAGGTACAGGCGTTCGTGGTCTTGCAACGGGCGGTTGGCGAGCCAGGTTCTGGGGCTCATTCGGTCACAGGTCACAGGCATCTGCCTTGCATTTTTCGCACTCTTTGCAGATCGGAACGTTTTCTTTGAGGGCGTTGACTTGCGACGGGGTAGTACCGTGCCAGCCTGTCGGCATCGTCGTGTTTCAGCGCGGCGGCCACTAATGCCCGATTCTTCAATCAGACATTCTTCGGCACGGGGGTAGGCGGCTGGACACGCACGAAATCTTCGAGACGCAAACAACATCGGCCAGCCACGCTGGCCGATGCGTAAAGCGCTCAGCCCCGATCAGGCCACCGGCACACGCCAGTCGTCGGAACCCGAAGTGCCGGACACTTCGTGGGTCCAGGTGATTTTGCGGTAGGTAAATTGCACTTCTTCCAGGTGCGTGAAGTGCGAGTTCGACGGGTCTTGGCAGTTGTGCATCTTGTTGTTGATGGCGACGATGATCGCGTCTTCCAGTTTGGTGGTGTAGTAGTGCTCCTGGGTGCCCTGAGCCGAGGTGCGATACCACTGGATAACGATTTCGCTCATGCGCTCGCCGGAGGTCAGTGCGGCTTGCAGCAGCGGCGAAGATTTGTCGTAGACCTTGGTGATGATGACGGGTTTGTGCACGCGCTGGCCGGTTGGCTGGCCGGACTGCGGGTCACGCGGGATGACCACGTCGTGGCTGAACGCCTGGACCATGACTTGGTCTTCGTGACCTTCCTGGTAGGTGTTGCCCACCGAGTCGGCGGTGAATGCGCCGGCGGTGATCAGGCCTTGTTTTTCGCCAGTGACGGACATGTACGCGGGTGTTGCCATGGAAGTGCTCCTTGCTGAACAGTTAGAGTGCCCGAGAGGCGTTATCGCCCGGTGGGTGGCCTGACTGTTATCAAGTGCCATGCCAACGATAAAAAACATAATTAAAACAAGTAGTTGGATTAATTTCGCAGGTCTCTGTACGAATCACCATCGAGTTCTACACTGAATATGCGCAAGTTCCTGCGCAGCGCTGTGCAACAACTTGCGCACGGTGCCTTGGTGCCAACTGCGCTGGGCGTTCAGCCTCGGGCAGAGATCAATGCCGAGCGAGTGCTGTGCAACTTGTTGCCCATCAAGGCCATGAGGCATCTTCGGGCGTTGAGCCAAATCCTTGCAACGAACGGAAGCGGACGGAGGTCAATGACTCAGTTCCCCATTGCAGCCCTTGAGCGTGCAATCCCTTCTGAATTCGAGGAATGATCCAATGAAAATCCTGATGGTTCTGACGTCCCACGATCAACTCGGCGATACCGGTAAGAAAACCGGCTTCTGGCTGGAGGAATTTGCCGCGCCGTATTACGTCTTCAAGGATGCCGGCGCGCAGTTGACCCTGGCCTCGCCCAAGGGCGGTCAGCCGCCGCTGGACCCGAAAAGTGACGAGCCGGACTTCCAGACTGCCGCCACTGACCGCTTCAAAAATGACGCTGCCGCGCAGTCGGCATTGGCCTCGACGGCCCTGTTGAGCACCGCGCGGGCCGAGGATTACGACGCGGTGTTTTACCCCGGCGGCCATGGCCCGATGTGGGATCTGGCTGAGGATCGTGTTTCGATCGCACTGATCGAAGCGTTCTGGAAGGCGGGCAAACCGGTGTCCCTGGTCTGTCACGCGCCGGGCGTGCTGCGTCATGTGAAGGACGCGGACGGCCAGCCGCTGGTCAAGGGCAAACGGGTGACCGGTTTCAGCAACTCGGAGGAAGAAGCGGTGCAACTGACCCAGGTCGTGCCGTTCTTGGTGGAAGACATGCTCAAGGCCAACGGCGGGATTTTTTCCAAGGGCGATGACTGGGCCAGTTACACGGTGACTGACGGGATGCTGCTGACAGGGCAGAACCCAGGGTCATCCGAAGCGGTGGCTGAGGCGTTGTTGGCGAAGTTGGGTTAAACACCTAAAACCATTGTGGGAGCGGGCTTGCTCGCGAATAGGCCGGCACCTTCAACATCTTTGTCGAAAGTGCCATTGCCTTCGCGAGCAAGCCCGCTCCCACAGGATTTGCATCCAGCCTCGTGCATTGTGATCAGCCTGGTACGGATACCCCCAGCGCTGCCAGACATTCCTCAATCGAACGCTGCTGCGTCGCGGCGTACAGCCCCAGCTCATTAATCGTCGAGCGGCCCAAGGCTTTTTCGAAGGCCTGTTGGTTGGAGTGTGCGCCGTAATGGGTTTGCGCGGCATCGCCCAGGTTGGACTGAAAGATCCCCGCCGCGCTGACCGGCAGGAAGTCCTCGTATACCAGCGGTTCGATGCGCAAGTAACCGGCGTCGAGCAGGGCGTCGAGTGTCAGATTCGACAGGCCAGCGTCGGGCCTTTTGTCGGTGGTGAAGTAGCGAAAGTACGCCAGGTCTTGTCGGCGCATTTGCTCGTAGCTGTCAGGGAATTCCTCAAAGTGTTGGGCCATCAGGCTGTTGTAGCGCGCGGCGTTAGCTTCATTAGGGAAGTCCTGCAGTTCATCGCGAGCAGCGTTGAGCAATCGGTCGTAGAGTTCGCGGCCCTTGGGCGTAAGGGCCGCGCCGCGTTGTTCGATTTCACCGAAGCGTGCGCTGTGGCTGCCTCGCGGCTGCCCTTGGTCGGTGAAGGCAATCGGCTCGTCCAGCGCCTTGAAACTGGTCTGGCGTAGCAGGATCGGGCAGTCGCGGCGCGGCGGACCTTCGATCACGGCTTTTGGGGTGATGCCATGCTCAGGCATTTGCGCCTGGACGATATCGATGTCCAGCGTGCGTGGAGTCAGGTGGTTGATGTGCGGACCCTTGAAGGCCACGACGTCGGCGATCAAGCGGTGCTGGGCGCTCAATTGCTGGTACTGCGCCGCGGTGACCGTGGCGCTGTGGTGCCAGCGGAAGGTTTCCAGCGCTGCTTCGACAAAGGCGTCGGCCTCGGTTTCATTGAGGCCGCCCTGGGTTTCGGCGCGATCGATCAACAGTAGCGCAGTGGCAGTGAAGATCTGGCGCTTGGCCAAGGTCGATTCGGCGAAGGCACGCAATGGCAGGTCTTCGATCAGCTCCAGGCGCAGCAGCGAGGTAAACACCCGGAACGGACTGACCTGCAAGGCGTCTTCGTGCACCGCGCGGAATGCCGTGGAATGCACCGGCACGCCGGCCGGGGTCAGGTCGTAATAACCCACCGGCTGCATGCCCATCACCGCAAACAGGCGGGCGAGGGTGGCCAGTTCGGCGGCGGTGCCGACGCGGATTGCGCCGTGGCGTTCCAGGTCCAGGCGCTGGATCTCCCCGGTGCTTTGCAGTTGCCGGGCGATCTGCGGCTCACGGCCAAGCACTTGGGCGTTGGTCTGCTCGACCAGGTTCATCAGCGCGCCGTACAGCGGGACTTCGTCGCGGTACATGTCGGACATCGCCTTGGAAAAGCGTTGGCGGATCAAGTCAGGGCTGACGAAGTGCTGCGAGGTCATGAAAGCATTTCCTGTTGCCGAGGGGTGATGGCAGGAAAGATCGCAGCCTTCGCGGGCCCGGGCAAACGAAGTTTCTGATGGACTTCATTCTTTGCAGGACTGTTTATGAGCAACATGAAATCCGCGAGCCAGATGAAAGTCCTGTGGCGAGCGAGCTTGCTCCTGCTTGAGTGCGCAGCGCTCACAACGATGTTGGGGCTGCTGCGCAGCCCAGCGGGAGCAAGCTCCCCCGCCACAAAAGCTTGGTGCAGGAACCAGCTCCCTTGCCCTAAAGCCTAGCGCCCCAGGCCTTGTAAGAAGCCGCGGTACAAGCGCGCGGTGCGGCCCGGTTGTTCGACCATGGGCATGTGGCCGATGCCGTCCCAGATGTTGACCCGCAGATTGGGAATGCCACGACTCCAGATCGGTACGCTGCTGACGTCGATCAGGCGATCTTCGCGACCCCACAGCAGCAGGGCCGGGGCGCGGATTGACGCGAGTTTCGGTTCCATCGGCGGGCTGGCGTGGAAGTCGTCGAAGATTTCCGCCAGTTCCTCGCGGCGATCCTGGTAGCGCTCGGCGACTGCGTCGAGCACCACGCCGGGCACCCAGGGCGGGGTGGCCATGGTCATCCGGTAAAACTGTTGGAAATCATCCCGGGACTCGATCAGGAACGGGTTCTTGCCTTTGGCCAGTTGCCGCGCCAGGTCGCTGAGTTCTGGTGAGGTGACCCCGGCCGGGTCGATCAGCGCCACTGAGGCCACCCGGTCCGGGTATTCCGCCGCAAGCCAAGCGGCGATGTAGCCGCCCATGGAGTTGCCAATCACGTGCACTTTGTCGACGCCGCAAATATCCAGCAGCTGGATCAGCCGCTGCGCTTGCAACGGGATGTCATAGCCGCCGCCGGCCTTGAAACCGGTTTCGCCATGCCCGGCGATGTCCGGAATGATCACCCGGTGGCTCGATACAAAGTGCCGGGCAAAACGCAGCCAGATGTTTTTGTCGGCGCTGTAGCCGTGCAGCATCAGGATCGCGTCGGCCGCTTCGTAGGGCCCGGCCTGCCAAGTGGACACGGTCATTTCGCGAATCGGCACCTCGATTTTATGCAGTCGATACAGGCGTGCCTCGGCGGCCATGCTCAAGTCATAGAGCCAATGACCAATGCGCGGGTAACTTAACCAGGCCCAGGCGGCGAAGACGGCGATCGCGACAATCAGCACAAGCATTCGGGCATCTCCTCAACAGGTCAGGACAGGATGTGGTCGGCGGGTTTCAGGCGCCGGGTCAAGCGGTAATAGCTGAAACTGAAGCCGGGAAACATGGCGATCACATGGCCGCTCTTGCTTTGGTACCAACTGTGACAGCCGCCGGATTTCCACACGGTGCGCTGCATTTCCCGATGGATCATTTCAGTGTAGGAGCGTTCTGCCTCGGGGCGAACTTCGATGCTGCCCAGGCCCTGTTTTTTCACGGTGCGGATGCAGTCGAGGATGTAGTTCATCTGTGACTCGATGATGAACAGCGCCGAAGTGTGGCCGATGCCGGTGTTTGGCCCGGTGACGATAAACAGGTTGGGGAAATCCGGCAGGCTGGTGCCCAGATAGGCGCGCGGGTATTCGGCCCAGACCTCGCTCAGGCGAGTGCCGTGTTTGCCGGTAACCGGGTAGGAAATCACCCCGTCGGTGGCGTCGTAACCCGTGGACCAGACGATCAGGTCGAGGTCGATGTGCTGGCCGTCCTGGGTATTGATTCCGCGTTCATCGATCGAGTTGATGCCCTGTTCCCGGCTGTACAAGGTTACGTTTTTGCGCGCCAGGGTCGGGTAAAACGTGCTGGAGACGATTACTCGTTTACAGCCGATGTCGTAGTCCGGGGTGAGCTTGCGCCGCAGTTCCGGGTCTGGCACCTGACGGCGGATAAACTTCAGGGCATGGCGCTGCACCAAGTGGATCGCCGGCCGTGAATACTTGAAGGCAATGACCCGGGTTTCGAATTGCCAATAGATCAGCCAGCGCAACAACTTGTACGCCGGTTTCTGCCCCAGCAGCCAGCGCTGGAAGCGGCCGAACGTGCGGTCGGCGCGGGGCAGCACCCAGTGCGGCGTGCGCTGGAACACATGCAACTGCTCGACCTCGGGGGCGATGGCCGGGATTACTTGCGCGGCACTGGCGCCGCTGCCGACGATGGCCACGCGTTTGCCGCGATAGTCGTAGGAATGATCCCAATGATTGGTGTGAAAACTCTTGCCTTTAAAGCGCTCCCGGCCAGCAAAGTGCGGGATCACCGGTTGGCTCAATGGCCCGGTGGCGTTGATCAGGAACTGCGCGTACAGCGTTTCCTGCCCGATGTGCACCGCCCAGCGCCGGGCGTCGTCGTCCCACTCGATGGCCTCAACGTTGCTGTTGAGCCGGACCTTGTCACGCAGACCGAACTGCTCGATCACATGCTGGGTGTAGCGGTGTAATTCGTCTTGGGCGGCGAACATCTGCGTCCACCGGTACCCGGCGAACGACAGCGAATACAGCGCAGAGGGCACGTCGACGGCAGCGCCGGGGTAGGTGTTCTGGCACCAGGTGCCGCCGAAAAAATCACGCCGTTCCAGTAGCAGAAAATCGTTGATGCCTTCCTTGAGCAGGTTTACCGCGGCGCACTGGCCGCCGAAACCGCTGCCGATAATCAGCACTTGATAGGTCTGCATGGGGCTCCTTCAGGGTGAATGACGCATGCGCCGCAACAGTTCGCTATCGTCGCCCTGTTATTTATAGCCAAACATGGCCGATTTGCCGGGCGACGCGGCATCGCTTCGTGGTTCGGTAATGGCTAATTGACGGCGCCCTGATAGACTCCAGCCTATTCGCACGCCCGGTGGGCGGTTGCGGTGGCGGTTACTAAGAGTTTTGACTCCATGCAAAAGATTGGAGGAAAGGGACTTGCGCTGGCCAGGAGGCTGTATCTGTCGCGCGCCCTCGGCCTGGTCCTGGGTTTACTGTGCGTTGGGGCGGCCATGCGCCCGCTCGATCCCGAGCCCTGGGTCTGGGCACTGATGGTGTTCAATGGCCTGATCTGGCCGCATCTGGCCTTTCAATTGTCGCGGCGGTCGAAAGTCCCGCTTCACGCCGAATACCGTCACTTGCTCATCGATACCCTGCTCGGTGGTTTCTGGGTGGTCGCGATGCAGTTCAATCCGCTGCCGGCAGCGGTCACAGTGTCGATGATGGCAATGAATAACGTCGCGATTGGCGGCTTGCGCTTCCTGCTGACCGGGCTGGCGGTGCAGGTGTTGGGGATTGGCGTGGGCCTGGTGCTGCTGCCGCCGAGTGCCATGGCGCCCACCACGCCGTTGCAACTTTATGCGTGCCTGCCGTTGTTGACCTTCTATCCGTTGATGCTCGGCTGGATCTGCTTCCGTCAGGCCAACGCTCTGGGCGAGCAAAAACGCGAACTGCTGGCCCTGAGCCGCACCGACAGCCTGACCGGGTTGCTCAACCACGGCGCCTGGAAGGATCAACTGGATATCGAATGGTCCCGCTGTCGTCGCCAGCGTCCAGGGCTGAGCAGCGGCGGGGCGATCGCGCTGATCGACATCGACCATTTCAAGACTATCAATGACACCTTCGGCCATGTCGCCGGGGACATTGTGCTGCGCCAGTTGAGCAAGATGCTCAAGCAGAACCTGCGGGCGGCGGATGTGGCGGGGCGGTATGGCGGCGATGAGTTTTGCGTGATCCTCCCGGATTTGCCACTGGCGAACGCGGCCCGGGCGATGGATGCCTTGCGTGAACGGTTTTCGACCCTGGGTTATGCGCAGAGCCCGGCGTTGAAGGTGAGTTTGAGTATTGGGTTGGCGGCGTTCAATCCGGATCATCGGGATGCGACGCAGTGGCTGCATGATGCGGATCAGGCGTTGTATGAGGCCAAGACCAGTGGGCGTAATCGGGTGGTGTGTCGGGCGGGTGGGGTGCAGATGAAGGTTTTGGATGCTGTTTGATCGCTGGCGCTTTGCTCTTTTGTGGGAGCGGGCTTGCTCGCGAAGGCGCTTTGATTGGCGCTGGAGGTTTTGCAGGTGTACATATCCGTTGCTGCGGTAACGGCTGCTTATGGTTGCGCCCTTACGGCGCCTCACTTTTTTCAAACGACAAAAAAGTAAGCAAAAAGTCTCGCCCCTGACGTACGGCCCCTCGCTAAGGCTCGGTGTTCCTTCGCTCCGGCATTCATCCGGGGGCATTGCCCTCCGTTGGCTTCGCTGCACCTACATGCAATGAGCCCGACTGCGTCGTGCGGCGCTGCGCGCCAATCCCCGGATAAACGCCTCCACTCAGCCTCCCGACGGGGCGGGTGGATCAAAAGCAAGATCAAAAGCAGGATCAAGATCAAAAGCGCGGCGAGCTGACACTCGACCTGATGGATGTACGCCGGTGTTATGGATGTCCACGTTAACTGTGGGAGTTGGCTTGCCAACGATGACGGCCTGACAGCCAACCAGTCACTACCAGATGTACCCAAATCCAAAATGTGGGAGCAAACCTGCTCGCGAAAGCGGTTGTGATTCCGTCCACATAAAAAACCGATGTCGCTTCCAGGATGTTCTTGTGACCACCAAGTCAGGTAGGGTTGGCTGACTTCCAACAAGAATCAAGGACGGCTTCATGATGCTTAATCTCCCTCGTTCCCTGCTGGCGACCAGCCTATTTCTTACTTTGGCCGGCGCCACGACTTTCGCGCCGATGGTGTCCGCCGAGCCGCATAAGCAAGTTCTGGCCGATGCGGTGCAGTACAAGGCCGATGCACTTAAGTTGCTCGAGCAGTTGGTGAATATCGACTCCGGTTCCGGCTACGAGCCCGGCCTGACACAAGTACGGGATATTGCGGTCGATGAGTTGAAGAAACTCGGTTTCGCCATTGAGTTGGTGCCCAATACGCCGGACAAGAGCAGTCATGTGGTGGCCACGCTGAAGGGCACGGGCAAAGCGAAGATTTTGTTGATGGCGCACATGGACACGGTGTTCAAGGAAGGCTCGGCGGCTGAGCGGCCGTTTCATATCAAGGATGGTCGCGCTTACGGGCCGGGGGTGATGGATGACAAGGGCGGGATTGTCGCCGGGATTTATGCGCTCAAGGTGCTGGAGAATCTCAAATTCAAGGATTACGCGCAGATCACGTTCCTGCTCGACGCCAGTGAGGAAACCGGTTCGGACGTGGCGACTGATCTGATCAAGAAAACCGCCAAGGCCCATGACGTGACTCTTAACCTTGAGCCGGGGCGGCCGGCGGATGGTTTGGTGGTGTGGCGCAAGGGCAGTGCCACGGCGGTGGTCGAGGTCAAGGGCAAAGCTGCGCATGCCGGGGTCGCGCCGGAGTTGGGGCGCAACGCGGCGATGGAAGCGGCGCACCAGATTCTGCAATTGGGCAAGCTGGGCGACGAGGCGAAGAAGACCACCATCAACTTCACCGTGCTCAAGGCCGGTGACCGCACCAACGTGATCCCCGATCAGGCCACGGCCAAGGCCGACGTGCGCGCGGCAGTGCCGGAAGAGTTTGATCGCATCGAAAAAGACTTGGCGCGGGTGTCCAAAGACAAGCTGATTGCCGACACCGAAGTGACCACCACCCTGCAACGCGGCCTGCCACCGATGCCGCAAACGGCCGAATCCGACCGCTTGATGGCCATGGCCCAAGGCATATATGGCGAACTGGGGCGCAAGCTGACCGAAGAAGGCAGCGGCGGCGCGGCGGATGCGAGCCTGTCGGCGGGCGTCGGCACACCAACCCTCGACGGCTTCGGGATCGTCGGCGGCAACATCCACACGCCCGAGGAATACGCCGAAGTCGAAAGCGTCTCGCCGCGGATTTACTTGCTGTCGCGGATGATCATGGAGTTGACCAAGCCTAAATAAAAACTGCCGATTCTGTGGTCACACTAAGGACTCGAACTCACAGATAACCCCAAAACCCTGTGAAGCTCAGGCCATGGTTTCCGCCCGGGCATTGCGCCGAATCACCTGCGGTGGCTGTCCGAAGGCCCGTAGGAAGGCTTCGCGCATCCTTCTGCGGTCGGTGAAGCCGGTTTCGGCGGCGATTTGGTCGAGGGTCAGGCGGCCGCGTTCGAGCAGTTGCCGGGCGGCTTCCAGGCGCAGATGTTCGATGGCTTTGGCCGGGGACTGGCCGGTTTCGGCGCGGAAGGCGCGGCTGAATTGGCGTGGGCTGAGGCGGGCGACGTCGGCCAGTTGCTCCACCGACAAGGCTTCGGACAAGTGCTCGCGGGCGTAGCCGAGCACGGTTTGGATGCGGTCGGATTTCGGCTCGAGTTCCAACAGCGCCGAATGCTGCGACTGGCCACCGGCGCGGCGGTGGTACATCACCAGTTTCTGCGCGACGCTGCGGGCCAGTTCGGCGCCGTGGTCTTTTTCGATCATGGCCAAGGCCAGGTCGAGCCCGGCGGTCATGCCCGCCGAGGTCCAGACCGCGCCGTCGATGACAAAGATCCGGTCTTCTTCAACCTTGATCGCCGGGAACCGCGCCTGCAAATCCCGTGCGTAGGCCCAATGCGTGGTGGCCCGCCGACCGTCGAGCACGCCGGCCTGGGCGAGGACGAACGCCCCGGAGCAAATCGACGCGGTGCGCCGCGCAGTGTTCAGGCTGTGGCGTACATAGTCGAGCACGGCGGGCGGCGCGGCCTGCAAAATGGCATCGCCGCCGGCGACGATCACGGTATCGAACACCCGCTCATCAAATGCTTCGGTGCCGACGCTCAAGCCACCGGACGCGCGCAAGTTGCGCCCGTCTTCCGAGAGCACGCGCACGTCATACAGGGTTTGCCCGGCGCTGAAGTTGGCGTACTCGAACACCGACATGGCGGCGAGCGCCAGGGACTGGAAACCGTCGAACACCACGAATGCGATGGCTGTCATGAAAAAGCCTCTGGAGGTAATGTCCTAAAAACGTACTTTATACGTCATTTGCGTCATGATGAATTGGTTTTTAAATGTCCTCACCGCGGCGAATTGCTCGCCTCACTGTGAAGGACTTTCGACATGACACTTTCTACCCAAGGCACCGCGCTGATCACCGGCGCATCCACTGGCATTGGCGCGATCTACGCCGACCGTCTGGCCCGCCAAGGCTACGACCTGATTCTGGTCGCCCGCAACCGCGACAAACTGAACGCCCGGGCCACGCAACTGAGCAACCAGACCGGCCGCAATGTCGAGGTGGTGGCCGCGGACCTGCTGAACAGCGACGACCTGGCGCGAGTGGAAAACATCCTTCGCACCGACGCCAGCATCAGCGTGTTGGTAAACAACGCCGGGATCGGCGCGGTGATGCCTCTGCTGGCCAGCCCGGTGGACGACATGCAGTCGATGATTGACCTGAACGTCAGCGCGCTGATGCGCCTGAGCTACGCTGCTGCGCCGGCCTTTGTCGCCCGTGGCAACGGTACCTTGATCAACATTGCTTCGATCGTTGCCATCGCCCCGGAAATCCTCAACGGCGTGTACGGCGCGAGCAAGGCCTTCGTGCTGGCGCTGAGCCAATCCCTGCACCATGAACTGGCGGACAAAGGCGTGCGCGTCCAGGCGGTATTGCCCGGCGCCACCGCCACTGAGTTCTGGAGCCTGGCCGGTAACCCGGTGGAGAACCTGCCGCAGAGCATCGTGATGAGCGCCGAGGCCATGGTCGATGCGGCACTGGCGGGCCTGGCCCTAGGCGAAGTGGTGACCATTCCGGGGTTGCATCAGGGCGAGGCGTTGGATCGCTACGAAGCGCAGCGCAAGGTCTTGTCCGGCCTGTTCGGCACCTCGACCCCGGCACCGCGCTATCTCTGACGCCAGGCTGTCTATGCTGACGCTGCCGGTGAGCCGCCGCGGTGGTAACGTAGCGGTTTTTCGGCTACGCATTGAACAGGAGCGACGTCATGGATCTGGGGATTGCGGGACGCTGGGCTATCGTCTGTGCCGCCAGCAAGGGCTTGGGCTTGGGCTGCGCGCGGGCCTTGGCGCTGGAAGGGGTGAATCTGGTGATCAATGCCCGCGGCGATGAGGCCTTGCAAGCCGCCGCCGCGCAATTGCGTCAACGGGCGCCGGGCATCGAGGTGCGTACGGTGGCGGGTGACATCAGTGACCCGGCAGTTCGTCAGCAGGTGCTCGCCGCGTGCCCGCAAGTCGACATTTTGGTGAACAACGCCGGCGGCCCGCCTCCGGGGGATTTCCGCGACTGGGAACGTGAAGACTGGATTCGCGCGCTCGACGCCAACATGCTCACACCGATCGAACTGATCAAGGCCTGTGTCGATGGCATGGCCGAGCGCGGTTTCGGCCGGGTCATCAACATCACCTCGGCGGCGGTCAAGGCGCCGATCGACACCCTCGGGCTGTCCAACGGCGCCCGTAGCGGCCTCACTGGTTTTATCGCCGGGCTGGCGCGGCAACCGCGTTTGGCGGGCAACAACGTGACGATCAATAACTTGCTGCCAGGGCCGTTCGACACCGAGCGCCTGCAGAAAAACCTCAGCGCTGCCGCCGACGCCAAAGGCGCTTCACTGGAAGACATCCGCACGCAACGGCGCAAAGGCGTGCCGGCGCAACGCTTCGGCGAGCCGGACGAGTTCGGTGCGTACTGCGCGTTTTTGTGCAGCGCCCAGGCCGGGTTCGTCACCGGGCAAAACCTGCTGCTGGACGGCGGTGCCTACTCCGGCACGTTCTGATGAGGGTTGGCGGTCAGCGCGGCATATAGCCCAGTTGCCAGCGCCGGGGGATTTTCAGCGAGGCCAGGCCCAGCAGCGCCGCCAGCAAACCGCTGACCAGCAGGGCCTTGAGCCCAAGGTGATGTTCAAGGACCGCGCCGAGGATGGCGCCGACAAACATCCCAGCCCAGGGAATCAGCTGCACTCGCCAGCCGTTGCGCCGCTCGCCGAGCAGCCAGCGCCCCAGCCCCCGGCCGAATCGCGACAGCGCGCCGGTGACGTAGGTCAGTCCGACTGGCAAGCCGTTCACTTCTTCCACCGCCGCGTTGAGCATGCCCATGGCGATGATCGCTGCCATCAGCGCCGGCAATTGCTGCTCGAGCGGCCAGGCGGCGGCCGCGCACAGCAGGGTGGCGATGCACAGCAACAACGGCAGCGCCCGCCGCCCGCCGAGGCGACTGACGACGATTCCCAGGGCATTGCCGATGATGAAAGTGCCGACCAGGATGGTCAGGCGCAGGCTTAGCGTTAGATCACCGTCGCTGATCGCCACCGCCAGGCGCGTGGTGTTGCCGCTCATGAACGACACGAAATCGCCGCTGGCCATGAAGCCGATAGCGTCGGTCATGCCCGCCAGCACCGACAGTGCGGCCACCAGGCTCAGGCCGATGCGCCCGCGCCATTTCTGCTGATGCAAGTGACCGGGGCTGGCGCGGGAGGAGGCGGGCGAGGGCAGCATCGGCGTCGGTCATCCTTGTGCGGGGTTACTTACCGAGCCCATATAACTCGCAATAGTCCAGCCAGTCCATCCCGGCCATCTCCGCCACTTCGCGATGCACCTCCAGACGTTGCGCCTGATAGTCCTCGGGGCTGGCCGCGGTGAGTTCGAGGGTCAGCTCCCAGGCGAACAAGTTGCGATCCTCGGCTTCCGCTTCAAACGCTTCGTGCAGCCGTTCTTCACGGTACTGCGCGACGGTTTCGCCCTTGGCCTGGGCCAGCAGCGGATTGAGGTTGTCGAGTTGTTCACGCAGTTGCGGGCGTTGCTCCAGGAAAATTTTCAACGCCTGTTCATGTTGCTGTTCGGTCGCCGCCATGGAGGCTCCTGTTTATACCGGTTTGGCTTTATTGGCCTTGGCTTCGGCGGCCAGGCATTCGAGGGCGAACTGTTCGGGGTAGGTCATCTGGATCGGCGTGGTCTCGCCCTTGACCGTGCGCTCGCCGTCGAGGATGTAGCGGATGCGCTTATCGGTGACGCCGATGCGCTTGGCGATCCAGGTCGGGGTCTGGCCGATCTGGCTGATGAGCTTGTCGGCGTAATCGGTGGACGGTTTGTAGAACGCAGCGTTGGGGGTCATGGCAAGTCCGGAAAGGAGCGATGGTCGATCGAAACGCGACAGAGTGCGGCAAACGCTGCGTCATGTCGCTGGATAATTGCAGTAAAGCAGAACGGAATCGAGTGCCTGGGTGATACAGTCCGCTTTTTTCCAACGAGCGAAGACGATGCGAATTCTGATCACGGCCCTGGCCGCTGCACTGCTGGCCGGTTGCGCCGGCTCGGCCATGACCGACGCCCGCACCCAGGCCCCGACCCAAGTGCTGAAGTCCGACAAACCGGAAAAACAGGTTGCCCAGTGCGTGCAATTTTCCTGGCAGGACGAAGCGGTGTTTGGGGTCGATGCCGGGGCGTATCTGCAGCCGGGCAAGCAGGGTGGCTCGACGGTGTACACCCGCTCGGCGGAGTCGTTCGTCGACCTCGGCACGGATGCGTCGGGCACTACGTTGAAGTATTACGCCCAGCACGATGATTTTGTCGCCAAGCGGCGGTTGGCGGCGTTGGCTACGTGTTTGTAGATGGGTTTTTGATCGCGTAGCCCGTGTGGGGGCGAGCGAAGGCTCTGTTCCTGCTGGTGAGTTGATAGCGGATGTCTCCGAAACCTGTGGGAGCGAGCCGGCTCCGGGCGGCGTTCCGACGGAGGCGCCGAGCCTGCTGGCGAATTTCTCGAAAACACCAAAGATCCCTGTGGGAGCCTGGCTTGCCAGCGATGAGGCCATTCCAGGCGCTAGAAATCTATCGCCAGATAGTCCTTTTTCGTCGGAACGACGCCCGGAGCCGGCTCGCTCCCACAATGGGATGGGTGTGAATCTGGCAATAATTGGTTGGCTGTAAGGCCGCCATCGCTGGCAAGCCAGCTCCCACAGTGTCCGCGCATATCCACAGAACTGCGTACACCCATCAGGTCGCGTGTCAGCTCGCCGCGCTTTTGATCTTGATCTGGCTTTTGATCCACCCGCCCCGTCGGAGCGAAGGTACGCCGAGCCTAGGCGAGGAGCCGGACGTCAGGGGCGAGCCTTTTGGGTTACCTTTTTGGCGTCTGAAAAAGGTGACTCGCCGTAAGGGCGCAACCCTAAGCAGCCGTTACCGCAGCAACGGATATACACCCCAAACCCAAACCCCCATCGCCTAAACCCAGACTGACGGCAATTGTCACCCACCCCCAAAAAGAGTACAAATGTACTCCATGACGACTCTCACTCCCCGCCGTACCGCCATCCTGACTTTCATCCGCGATCGCATCGCCGAAAACGGTCAGCCTCCCAGCCTCGCTGAAATCAGCGCGGCCTTCGGTTTCGCCTCGCGAAGCGTGGCGCGCAAGCATGTGCTGGCGCTCAGCGAAGCCGGTTTTATCGAGGTCAACCCCAACCAGGCCCGGGGCATTCGCTTGCTCAATCAGCCGCCGCGTCCGGAATGGCTGGATGTGCCCATCCTTGGCCGGGTCGCGGCCGGTGCGCCGATCGGGGCGGATGCCGAAGTGCACAATCGCCTGATGCTCGACCCGGCGATTTTCTCGCGGGTGCCGGATTACCTGCTGCGGGTACAGGGCGATTCGATGATCGAGGACGGCATTCTCGACGGTGACCTGGTGGGCGTGCACCGCAACCCGGAAGCGGTCAATGGCCAGATCGTCGTCGCGCGGCTCGACGGGGAAGTGACCATCAAGCGTTTCGAGCGGATCGGCGAACGGGTGCGTTTGCTGCCGCGCAACCCGGCGTATCAGCCAATCATTGTTGAAGATCATCAGGACCTGGCCATTGAAGGCGTGTTCTGTGGTCTGGTGAGGCAAGGGTAATGGGCGCCGTCGTTGCGCTGGACACGCTGTTCAATGGCGGCCAGGTTTGGCGAGGCAGGCCTGCGCCAGCAGCGGCCAGCCCGCAGCCGACCGGGCATGCGGCGCTGGATGCGGCGTTGCCGTCCGGTGGTTGGCCGGAGGCGGCCCTGAGCGAAATCCTCGTGGCCGGGCAGGGCGTCGGCGAGCTGCATCTGGTGTGGCCGACCCTGGCGCGGTTGTCCGCCGCCGGCGAGCGCATCGTGCTGGTGGCGCCGCCCCATGTGCCGTATCCCCAGGCCTGGCAGAACGCCGGGGTCGACCTGCGGCAGTTGTCGATCATCCAGGCCAGCGAGCGCGAAGCCCTGTGGGCGGCGGAGCAATGCCTGCGTTCAGGCAGTTGCGGCGCAGTGCTGTGCTGGCCACATCAGGCGGATGACCGGGCGCTGCGGCGTCTGCAGGTGGCGGCGGAAACCGGCCAGACCCTGGCCTTCGCCTATCGCTCGTTGGCAGAGGCCATTAACCCTTCACCGGCGGCGTTGCGCATAGCCATCGACGCCCGGCCCGCGCAATTGCGCGTGCTCAAGTGCCGTGGCGGTCTGGCCCGCTCGGCGCCGATTGCCTTTGCCGTCGGGCATTGAGGTTGTCATGCGCTGGGTATGTGTCCTCTTTCCTCAATTGGCCCTCGACGCGGTACTGCGCCAACGCCCCGATCCCGACGAGCCGTTGGCACTGTTGACCGGTCCGGCGCAGCGTCGGGTGTTGCAAGCGGTCAACCTGTCGGCTCGCGCCCTGGGCTTGCGCCCCGGGCAAACCATGACCGCCGCCCAGGCCTTGAGCAAAGGTTTTGTCACTGCCGAATACGACGCTGCCGAGATCGAGTACTGGCAACAATTTCTCGCCGCCTGGGCCTATCGCTTCAGCGCCCAGGTCAGCGTGCATTACCCACGAACCCTGCTGTTTGAAATCGAATCCAGCCTTGGCCTGTTTGGTTCCTGGCCACAACTGGAGGCGCGGTTGCGCACGGAACTGACGGACCTGGGCTTTCGCCATCGCATCGTCGCCGCGCCAAACCCCGTGGCGGCACGGGTCCTGGCCAATGCCTACGACGGGCTGGTGGTGCCCGACGGTGCAGCCTTGCAGCAGCACCTCGGGCGCCTGCCGGTGGACCGCATCGGCCTGCCGCAAAATGTAGCCATCGCCCTTTCGCGCATGGGTTTGCGCAACCTGAGCCAGGTGCAGACGCTGCCCCGTGCCAGCCTGGCCCGGCGTTTTCCGGCCGATGTACTCAAACACCTGGATGCACTGCTCGGCGCGCGGCGTCTGGCCTTGACCTTTTACCTGCCGCCGGACCGTTTTGATGTGCGCATCGAACTGAATTTCGATGTGCAATCCCACCAGGCCCTGTTGTTCCCGCTCAAGCGCCTGACCGCCGACCTCTCGGCCTTTCTCTGCGGGCGCGACAGCGGCGTGCAACGTTTCACCTTGCACCTGGAACACGCCGGGTTACCGGACAGTTTGATCAAGGTCGGCCTGCTCAGCGCCGAGCGCGACGCGGCGATGCTGTTCGAACTGGCCCGGGGCCGCTTGGAGCAGGTGCAAGTGGCGGCACCGGTGCGCGGCTTTCGCCTGAGCGCCGAAGACTTGCCGGCCTTCGTGCCGCAACGCCAGGAACTGTTCGACGACCGCCCGCAGCAATCCTTGCCCTGGGAGCAATTGCGCGAACGCCTGCGCGCGCGGCTCGGCGATGAGGCGGTGCACGGCTTGGGTTTTCAAGCGGATCACCGCCCGGAACGCAGTTGGCTGGCGAACGGCGAGCGCCATCCCTGCGTGGCCAATCCCTGCGTCCAGCGTCCGGGCTGGTTGCTGCGTGAACCGCTGGCGGTGCACGAAGGGTCGGCGCGGATTCTCATGGGCCCGGAGCGCATCGAGTCCGGTTGGTGGGACGGCGACGATGTACGCCGCGACTACTACCTGATCCAGACCCGCAGCGGCCAGCACGGCTGGGCCTATCGCACGGTGGGCGAGGGCGGGCCGTTGTGGCTGCAAGGCTGGTTCGCATGAGCGTCGGTTATGCCGAGTTGCACTGCCTGTCCAACTTCAGTTTCCAGCGCGGCGCGTCCAGTGCGCTGGAACTGTTCAAGCGGGCCAAGGCCCAGGGTTATCAGGCCCTGGCCATCACCGATGAATGCACGTTGGCCGGGATCGTCCGCGCCTGGCAAGCGGCCAAGGATCAGGAACTGCCGCTGATCGTCGGCAGCGAGATGCAGGTGGATGACGGCCCGCGACTGGTACTGCTGGTGGAAAACCTGGCCGGTTACCAGGCCCTGTGCCGTTTGATAACCCAAGCCCGGCGGCGCACGCAAAAGGGCCAGTACCAAGTGCTGCGCGAGGATTTCGCCGAGCCGTTGCCAGGGTTGCTGGCGTTATGGCTGCCGGACGCCGAGCCGAACCGGGCGCACGGGCAATGGTTGAACAGCGTTTTCGCCGGACGAACCTGGCTGGCGGTGGAACTGCACCGCGGCCAGGACGACACCACGCGCCTGCAACAGTTGCTGGCCCTGGCTGCCGAATTAAATATGGGCGCCGTGGCCAGCGGCGATGTGCACATGCACGCGCGCGGGCGCCGGGCCTTGCAGGACACCATGACCGCGATCCGCCATCACCTGCCGGTGGCCGAGGCCGGTCAGCGCCTGCACCCCAACGGCGAGCGGCATCTGCGCAGCCTGGAGGCGCTCGGCCAGTTGTACCCGGCGCCCTTGCTCGACGAAACCCTGGCCATTGCCCGCCGCTGCAGCTTCGACCTCGGCAAGTTGCGCTACCACTACCCGCGCGAGTTGGTGCCGGAGGGCCACAGTGCCGAGTCGTGGCTGCGGCAGTTGACCGAACAAGGCATTCAGTGGCGCTGGAGAGGCCGGGCTCAGGCCAAGGTGCTCAAGCAAATCGACGATGAGCTGGATCTGATCACCGAGCTGGGTTACGAAAGCTATTTCCTCACGGTGCACGACATCGTGCGGTTTGCCCGCGAGCAACACATCCTCTGTCAGGGGCGCGGCTCGGCGGCCAACTCGGCGGTGTGCTTCGCCTTGGGCATCACCGAAATCGACCCGGAACGCAGCACCTTGCTGTTTGAACGCTTTATGTCCAGGGAGCGCAACGAACCGCCGGATATCGACGTGGATTTCGAGCACGAACGCCGGGAAGAAGTCTTGCAGTACGTGTTCCGCCGCTACGGTCGCGGGCGCGCGGCGCTGACAGCGGTGGTCAGCACTTACCACGGCGCCGGCGCGGTGCGCGATGTGGCCAAGGCCTTGGGCCTGCCGCCGGATCAGGTCAACGCCTTGGCCGATTGCTGCGGGCACTGGAGCGACCAGGCGCCGCCCCTCGATCGCCTGCGCGAAGGTGGCTTCGATCCCGAGAGCCCGGTGTTGCGCCGGGTCATTGCACTGACTCAACAACTGATCGGTTTCCCCCGACACCTGTCGCAGCATCCCGGTGGCTTCGTGATTTCCGAAGAACCGCTCGACACCCTGGTGCCGGTGGAAAACGCCGCCATGGCCGAGCGCACCATCATTCAATGGGACAAGGACGACCTCGATGCGGTGGGCCTGCTCAAGGTCGACATCCTGGCGCTGGGCATGCTCAGCGCGATTCGTCGCTGTTTCGACCTGCTGCACCTGCATCGCGGGCGCCAATGGAGCCTGGCGAGCATCCCCGCCGAAGACCCGGCGACCTACGCAATGATCAGCCGCGCCGATACCGTGGGGGTGTTCCAGATCGAGTCGCGGGCGCAGATGTCGATGCTGCCGCGGCTCAAGCCCAAGACCTTCTACGACCTGGTGATCGAAGTGGCGATCGTCCGGCCAGGGCCGATCCAGGGTGGTATGGTCCATCCGTACCTGCGCCGGCGCAACAACGAAGAAAAGGTGGTGTACCCATCGCCAGAATTGGAAGTGGTGCTCAAACGGACCCTCGGCGTGCCGCTGTTCCAGGAGCAAGTGATGCAGATCGCCATCGTCGCGGCCAACTACAGCCCCGGCGAGGCCGATCAGTTGCGCCGGTCCATGGCCGCGTGGAAACGCCACGGCGGCCTCGACCCGCACAAGGAACGCCTGGCGGTGGGCATGCTGCGCAATGGCTACAGCGCCGAGTTCGCGGCGCAGGTTTTCGAACAGATCAAAGGCTTCGGCAGCTACGGTTTTCCGGAATCCCATGCCGCCAGTTTCGCCCTGCTGACCTACGCCAGTTGCTGGCTCAAATGCCATGAGCCGGCAGCCTTCGCCTGTGCCCTGATCAACAGCTGGCCGATGGGTTTCTACAGCCCGGACCAGATCCTCCAGGATGCTCGCCGCCATCAGTTACAGATTCGCCCGGTCGACGTGCGCGCCAGTGACTGGGATTGCAGCCTCGAGCCCACCGACCATGAACAACCGGCGATCCGCATGGGCCTGCGGATGATCAAGGGCTTTCGCGAGGAGGATGGGCGGCGCATCGAAGCGGCCCGGGCGGGCGGGGCGTTTATCGACATTGCCGACCTCGGCGAGCGGGCACGCCTCGACGCACGGGCTCAGGAGTTGCTGGCGGACGCCGGGGCCTTGCGCGGGCTGGCCGGGGATCGGCACCGGGCGCGCTGGGAAGTGGCGGGGGTGCAGAAACAACTGGGGCTGTTCGCCGGTTTGCCGAACCAGGAAGAGCCGCCGATCAGCCTGCCGAAACCCACGGTGGGCGAAGACCTGTTCGCCGATTACGCCACTGTCGGCACCACCCTCGGTCCGCATCCCTTGGCCTTGTTGCGCGCTGAACTGAAGGCTCGCCGTTGTCGCAGTTCGCAGGAATTGCTCAGCGTCGAACATGGTCGCCCGGTCAGCGTGGCGGGGCTGGTCACGGGGCGCCAGCGCCCGGGCACCGCCAGTGGCGTGACTTTTGTCACCCTCGAAGACGAATTCGGCAACGTCAACGTGATCGTCTGGCGCGACCTCGCCGAACGCCAGCGCCGAGTGCTGGTGGGCTCTCAACTGCTCAAGGTCGATGGCCGCTGGGAACAGGTGGGCGAGGTGCGGCATTTGATCGCGGGGCGGATGAGTGACTTGAGCGAGTTGCTGGATGGAGTCAGGGTGCGCAGTCGGGATTTTCATTGAATGGGTGGTGAAATCAACCCGTTTTGTACTGCCCATGTAATGAGGAGGCTTGCCCCAGTTTGTACTGCCCATGTAATGAGGAGGCTTGCCCCAGTTTGTACTGCCCATGTAGTGAGGGGGGTTGCCTGGTTTTTACTGCTTTTGTGGTGAGGGGGCTTGCCCCCGTTCGACTGCGTAGCAGTCGCCCATGAAGGCGCTGAGATTCATCAGACGCACCGTGCTTGCCACTTTTGGGGCGCTTCGCACCCCAACGGGGGCAAGCCCCCCCCCCCACAGCCATCGCCGCGGCGGGCAAGACCGGCTAACATCGGCGCCAACCTTTGATTGTCGATCACTGAGCGTGCGCTTACCGCAGCCGCATCGGTGGTCGAAATCGGCTATACCTTGATGAAACCAATGACACCAGCGGTGCTCGAAACAAACGCGCGCACTGAAAGGGGCACAGAGTTACTGATGCAGTTTCTAACCAATAGCCACGGCTGCGCCGGCTGGAACGGAGAAATGGCCGAGCGGATCCGGGCGTTCGATTGGTCGGTGACGGAGCTGGGCAATGTCGATCACTGGGCGCCGAGTTTGCGCTGTGCCGTGCAGATGCTGTTGGCCTCGCCGGTGCCGATCGTCATGCTCTGGGGCAAACCGGGCTACATGATTTACAACGACGCCTACTCGGTGTTTGCTGGCGGCCGCCACCCGTATCTGCTGGGTTCGCCGGTTGAACTGGGTTGGCCAGAGGTCGCCGATTTCAACCGTCATGTGGTCGACACCTGCCTGGCCGGCAACACGCTCTCGTTCAACAACAAAGAACTGGTGCTGTTGCGCAATGGCCAGCCCGAAAACGTGTGGATGGACCTTTATTACAGCCCGGTGCCCGGCGACGACGGGGCGCCGGCGGGGGTGATGGCGATCGTCGTCGAAACCACGGCCCACGTCATTTCCGAACAACTGCGTGAACAAGCCGAAATCGCCTACCGCGCCGACAACGAGCGGGTGCGCCTGGCATTGAATGCCGGTGCACTGCTCGGCTCGTTCGTGTGGGACATCAAGGCCAACCTGCTGTCCGGCGACGAGCGTTTTGCCCGCACGTTCTCCTTGCCCTGCGCAAAATCCCTGGACCGCGTCGACCCGGAACTGGCCAACCGCATGGTGCATCCCGACGACCTGCCGCAGCTCACGCAAAGTGTCGAGCAAGCGGTGAAGCATGGCGGTCCGTTCAACGCCGAATACCGCATTTTGCGCGCCGATGGCAGCCATCTGTGGGTGCTGGCCAGCGGTTGTTGTGAATTTGATGAGCACGGCAAAGCCTTTCGCTTTCCCGGCGTGCTGATTGACATCAACGAGCGCAAAGCCGCCGAAGAATCGCTGCTCAAGTTCACTCGCAACCTTGAACAGCGAGTGGCCGATGAGGTCGGGGCGCGCTTGCTGGCCGAGGAGCAATTGCGTCAGTCGCAGAAGCTCGAAGCCATCGGCGGGCTGACCGGCGGCGTGGCCCATGACTTCAACAACCTGCTGCAAGTGATCGCCGGCAACCTGCACCTGCTGGCGCGCCACGAACCCGACAACAGCAATGTACAACGGCGGGTGGGCGCGTCCCTGGCGGCGGTCGAGCGCGGCGCTAAGCTGTCCTCGCAACTGCTCGCGTTTGCCCGGCGTCAACCCTTGTCGCCGGGGGTCTACAGCCCATTCAGCCTGTACGACGGGGTCGGCGAATTGCTCCAGCGCGCTTTGGGCGAAACCATTCGTTTCGAAGTGCATTTGCCGGCCGAGCCCTGGTGCATTTTCGTCGACCGTAACCAGTTGGAAAACGCCGTACTCAACCTGGCGATCAACGCTCGCGACGCCATGAAAGGCGAGGGCGTGATTCAGTTGAGTGCTGAGAACCTGATGCTCGACTCGCGATTCTGCCTGGGCAAGGACTTGGCGCCGGGCGCTTTCGTTTGCCTGTCGGTGAGCGACCGCGGCAGCGGCATGGCGCCGGATATTCTGGCCAAGGTGTTCGAACCGTTCTTTACCACCAAGGCTGATGGCCAAGGCACAGGCCTGGGCTTGAGCATGGTGTTCGGTTTCGTCAAGCAAAGTGGCGGGCACATCGAAATCAGCAGTCGGCCGGGGCAGGGCACGCATGTGCGAATGTACTTCCCGCGCAGCGTCGGTCGCGAAGAAGTGCAACCGGTGCCCGTGCGAGTGCACGACACTGAAGGCCGCCAGGAAATCATCCTGGTGGTGGAAGACAACGACGACGTGCGCAGCGCTTCGGTGGAGTTGTTGCAGCAGTCCGGCTACCGGGTGTTGAGCGCCGCCAACGGTGACCAGGCGATGAAAATGCTGGTGGACGGTACGGCGGTCGATCTGATTTTCACCGATGTGCTGATGCCGGGCATGATCAAAAGCTCGGATCTGGCAGCGTGGGCCAAGGTTCAGGTGCCGCCGGTGGCGGTGCTGTTCACGTCCGGGCACACCCGCGATTTGATCTCCCGCGATCACCAACTGAGCCCCGACACCCACTTGCTGAGCAAACCCTACAGCCCCGATGCGCTGGCCCAGCGAGTGCGGATGGTGCTGGGCGGATGAATCCCGATGTCAGCCGTCGTGCATGACGCTGTGGGAGCGGGCTCGGTCAGGCCACAGTTATGTTGAATTAGCCTCTTCGCGAGCAGGCTCGCTCCCACAGAAATTTGCGCACTTTTCTCGATTGTTGAACAAGGCCCGCCCCCATGACTTCGCCGTACAAATCCAACCCTGCCAACGCCGCGCTCCACGACGGCATGGTCCGTGTACGCGGCGCCCGTGAGCACAATCTGAAGAACGTCGATGTCGACATTCCCCGCGATGCCTTGGTGGTGTTCAGCGGCGTGTCGGGTTCGGGCAAGTCGTCCCTGGCGTTTTCAACCTTGTACGCCGAAGCGCAGCGGCGCTACTTCGAATCGGTGGCGCCCTATGCGCGGCGGTTGATCGATCAAGTGGGCGTGCCGGACGTGGATTCCATCGACGGCTTGCCGCCCGCCGTGGCCTTGCAACAGCAGCGCGGTACGCCCAGCACTCGCTCGTCGGTGGGCAGCGTGACCACGCTGTCGAGTCTGATCCGCATGCTCTATTCCCGCGCCGGCAGCTACCCGAAAGGCCAGCCGATGCTGTACGCCGAGGACTTTTCGCCGAACACGCCCCAAGGCGCCTGCCCGGAGTGCCATGGGTTGGGCCGGGTGTATGAAGTCACCGAAGCGCTGATGGTCCCGGACCCGAGCCTGACCATTCGCCAGCGCGCGGTAGCGTCGTGGCCGCTGGCGTGGCAGGGGCAAAACCTGCGCGACATCTTGGTGACCATGGGCATCGACGTCGACATCCCGTGGCACACACTGCCGAAAAAGCAGCGCGAGTGGATTCTGTTCACCGAAGAAACCCCGACTGTGCCGGTGTACGCCGGGCTCACCCCGGAAGAAACCAAAGTCGCGCTCAAGCGCAAGATGGAACCGAGTTACCAGGGCACCTTCAGCGGCGCGCGGCGTTACATCCTGCACACCTTTACCCATTCGCAGAGCGCGTTGATGAAAAAACGCGTGTCGCAATTCATGACCGGCAGCGCCTGCCCGTTGTGCGACGGCAAACGCCTCACCCGGGCGGCGCTGTCGGTGAAATTCGCTGGCATGGACATTGGCGAGTTGTCGCAGATGCCGCTGTTGCAAGTGGCCAAGGTGCTGAAACCGATTGCCGAGCACAGTGAGCTGGGCGCGCAACTGTCCGAGGAAAAACGCCTGGCCGCGCAACGCATCGCCCAGGATTTGCTCGAGCGGGTCAGCACCTTGACCGATCTGGGCCTGGGTTACTTGGCGCTGGAGCGCAGCACGCCGACCTTGTCCTCCGGCGAGTTGCAGCGCTTGCGCCTGGCGACGCAATTGGGCTCGCAACTGTTTGGGGTGATCTATGTGCTTGATGAACCTTCGGCGGGCCTGCACCCGGCGGATGGCGAGGCGCTGTTCGATGCCTTGCAACGCCTGAAAGCGGCGGGCAACACATTGTTTGTGGTGGAGCACGATGTCGACACCATGCGCCGCGCCGACTGGCTGATCGACGTTGGCCCGGCGGCCGGTGAGCACGGTGGTCGGGTGCTGTATAGCGGTCCGCCGGCGGGGTTGGCCGAGGTCACGGAATCGCAGACCCGTGCGTATCTGTTTGCCGAGCATCAACAGGCGCCGCGCACCTGTCGCCAACCGCAAGGCTGGTTGCGGCTGGAGGGCATCACCCGCAACAACTTGAATAACCTGACCGCGGAATTCCCGCTCGGCTGCTTCACCTCGGTGACTGGCGTGTCGGGTTCGGGCAAGTCGAGCCTGGTCAGCCAGGCGTTGCTGGAACTGGTGGGCGCGCACCTTGGGCGCAGTGTCAGCGCCGAAGAGCCGCAGGAACTTGACCTAGCGGAGGACGCGCCGCAGACCAGCGCCGGGCAGGTGACGGCCGGGCTGGAGTCGATCAAGCGGCTGGTGCAAGTCGACCAGAAACCCATCGGCCGCACGCCGCGTTCCAACTTGGCGACCTACACCGGGCTGTTCGACAACGTGCGCAAACTGTTCGCCGCCACGCCCAAGGCGCAGAAGCTCAAGTACGACGCCGGGCAGTTCTCGTTCAACGTCGCCAAGGGCCGTTGCCCGAATTGCGAAGGCGAGGGGTTTGTCAGCGTTGAATTGCTGTTTATGCCTAGCGTGTATGCGCCGTGCCCGGCTTGCCATGGCGCGCGGTACAACGCCGAGACCCTGGCGATTACCTGGGAAGGGCTGACCATCGCTCAGGTGTTGCAGTTGACGGTGGAGGAGGCGGTGGCGGTGTTTGCCGAACAGCCGGGGATTCGGCGTTCGCTGGAGGTGCTGCGGGACATTGGTCTGGGGTATTTGCGATTGGGGCAACCGGCTACAGAGCTGTCCGGCGGCGAGGCGCAGCGGATCAAACTGGCGACCGAATTGCAGCGCAATGCGCGCGGGGCGTCGCTGTATGTGCTGGATGAACCCACCACCGGACTGCATCCGCGGGATGTGGATCGGCTGCTGGAGCAGCTGGATATTCTGGTCCAGGCCGGGCACACGGTGATTGTGGTTGAACACGAAATGCGCGTGGTTGCGCAAAGCGACTGGGTCATCGACATAGGCCCCGGCGCAGGCGATCAGGGCGGCACTATCGTCGTCGCCGGCACCCCGCAGCACGTGGCCAAACACAAAAAAAGCCGCACAGCGCCGTTTTTGGCCCGGGCACTGAGCCGGTTATAACTGCGGTGTAGAGTGGGAAGTTCAGTGTTCACAGAGTTGCACTGAGCCTCACCCACCGCCTTCGCGAGCAGGCTCGCTCCCACATTGGATCGATGGTGTTTGCAGAGTTTATGCCTGGCATCGATCAAACCTGTGGGAGCGGGCTTGCTCGCGAAGGGGCCGGCACATTCAATATCAATGTCGCCTGACCCAGCCATCGCAAGCCAGCTCTCACAGGGATCTCAGGTGTTCACAGAATTTGTGTCCACTTCAGTTGCTGTGCCCACCAACAGTTCATCAAGACTGCACCGGCACTCCCTTGCGCGAGGCTTTTTCGGCTTTCATGGCGGCGATTTCCCGTTCGCAGGCGGCGACGTCGAAGGAGTTGTCCCACTTGGCGATAGCAATGGTGCCGATGCCGTTGCCAATCAGATTGGTCACCGCCCGGGCTTCGTTGAGGAAGCGGTCAATGCCGAGCAGCAGCACCAGGCCCACCAGCGGGATGGAGTGGATGGTGGTGAGGGTCGCCGCCAGGGTGACGAACCCGGCACCGGCCACGCCCGCCGAACCTTTCGAGGTCAGCAGGAACACCCCCAGCAAAATCATCTGGTCCATAAACGTTAACGGCGTGTTGGTCGCCTGGGCGATGAAGATCGCGGCCATGGTCAGGTAGATGCAAGTGCCGTCGGCGTTGAAGGTGTAGCCGGTCGGCAGCACCATGCCTACCACGGATTTGCGGCAGCCGAGTTTCTCCAGTTTCACCATCATTCGCGGCAGCACCGCTTCGGTGGAGCAAGTGCCAAGGGTGATAAGAGTCTCATCCTTGAAGTAGCGCAAAAACTGCATCAACGGCATGCCCGACCAGCGCGCCACCGTGCCCAGCACCACCACAATAAAGATCAGCGTCGTGACGTACAGCGCCACCAGCAACTGGCCGAGGGACAGCAAGGTGCCGATTCCGTATTTGCCAATGGTGAACGCCATGCCCGCACCCGCGCCGATCGGCGCCAGGCGCATGACCATCGCGACGATCTTGAACAGCCCTTGCAGGAACAAATCGATGGTGTTGATCAGCGGCTTGCTGGTTTCACCCATCTGCACCAGCGCCACGCCCATCAGCACCGACAGCAGAATCACCTGCAGCATCACACCATTGGAAAACGCGCCGACGAAGGTGTGCGGGATGATGTTGAGGAAGAAATCAATCGTCCCGCCTTGCTCACTGGCGGCCTGGCTGTAATTGCTGATCGCACTGCCATCCAGCGCCGCGACGTTGATGTTCATGCCTTCGCCGGGTTTGACGATATTCACCACCAGCAGCCCGATCACCAGCGCGATGGTCGAGAGGATTTCAAAGTAGATCAGGGCCTTGACCCCGATGCGCCCGACTTCCTTGATGCTGCCCATCTTGGCGATACCGACCACCACCGTGCCGAAAATAATCGGCGCCAGGAGCATTTTGATCAGCTTGATAAAGCCATCGGCGAAGGGTTGCAGCTTGGCGCCGAATTGAGGTTCGAAATAGCCGATCAGGGCACCGATGACGATACCGATCAACACTTGCACATACAGCTGGCCATACCAGCGGGTTTTCGAGATTTCCACGGAAGCACCTCATTTTATTGTTGTGATGGGCGATGTGGCTTGGCGTCGCAAAACGCCACGAACGCCGCGACCCCGCATTACGGGGTCGCGGGCAACAGCAATCAGCCCTCGCCGAGTTCACGCATCACGGCATACAGCGCCGACTTGGCTTCGAAGCCGACGCCCGGGATGTCCGGCAGGCCGACGTAACTGTTCTCGACCCGAATCCCGTCGGCGAAACCGCCAAACGGCTGGAACACGTCCGGGTAGGATTCGTTACCGCCCAGGTGCAGGCCGGCGGCGATGTTCAGCGACATCTGGTGGCCACCGTGCGGCACCACGCGGCGCGACGACCAGCCCATCTCTTCCATGACTTTGAGCGTGCGCATGTACTCCACCAGGCCGTAGGACAACGCGCAGTCGAACTGTACGAAATCGCGGTCCGGGCGCATGCCGCCGTGGCGCAACAGGTTGCGAGCGTCCTGGTGCGAGAACAGGTTTTCGCCAGTGGCCATCGGCAAGTCGTAGTGCTTGGCCAGTTCCGCTTGCAGGGCGTAGTCGAGCGGGTCGCCGGCCTCTTCGTACCAGAACAGGTTGTAAGGCTTGAGCGCTTCGGCGTAGGCAATCGCCGTTTGCTGATCGAAGCGACCGTTGGCGTCCACCGCCAGACGACGGCCATCACCGACCACTTTGATCACCGCTTCGATGCGGCGGATGTCGTCGGCCAGGGGCGCGGCGCCGATCTTCATCTTCACCACGTCGTAGCCGCGATCCAGGTAGCTGCGCATTTCGTCTTGCAGCTTGGAGTCGTCCTTGCCGGGGTAGTAGTAACCGCCGGCGGCGTAGACCCAAACCTTGTCGTCGGCCACACCGCCGCGATAACGGTCGGCCAGCAGGCGATACAGCGGCTTGCCTTCAATCTTGGCCACCGCGTCCCACACCGCCATGTCGATGGTGCCGACCGCCACCGAGCGCTCGCCGTGGCCGCCGGGTTTTTCGTTGGTCATCAGGGTCTTCCAGATGGCGAACGGGTCGAGGTTGTCGTGATCCTTGTCCAGCAGCGATTCCGGGTCGGCCTCGGTGATGCGCGCCAGGAAGCGGTCACGCATCAGCGCGCCCTGGCCGTAGCGGCCGTTAGAGTTGAAACCGTAGCCGATCACCGGTTTGCCATCACGAATCACATCCGTCACTACCGCCACCACCGAGCAGGTCATCTTCGAAAAATCGATGTAGGCATTGGCAATCGGCGAGGCAATGGAAACGGTTTTTTCGCGGATGTCGACGATACGCATGGGGTGCTCCTCTTGTTGTTGATGGCCCCACGTTATGCGTTGCGATGACCCCCGCCCAATGCTATTAATGCCGCGCCCTATGCACAGGAGGCATTGCCCTTTGGAACTGGTCTGGCTGGAAGATCTGGCGGCATTGGCCGAGTACGGCAGCTTCGTGCGCGCCGCCGAAGCACGCCACGTCACGCAACCGGCGTTCAGCCGCCGCGTGCGCTCGCTGGAGAACTGGATGGGCGTCGAACTGTTCATCCGCACCCCGCAAGGCGCAACCCTGACCGAGGCCGGCAAACAGATTTTGCCCAGCGCCCAGGAAGCCGCGCGGCGCCTGTACCGCATGCGCAGCGAAGCCCAGGAAGTCGCCGGCAAAGCCGCCAAAACCCTGCAATTCGCCGCCACCCATTCGCTGTCCTTCACCTTCTTCCCGCGCTGGATCCGCCGCGCCGAGAAGGGCACCCCCATCGAAGCCGTGCGCCTGCACTCCGACAGCATGGCCATCTGCGAACAAATGCTCGTCCACGGCCAAGTGCAATTTTTGCTCTGCCACCGCCACCCCGACGTCCCGCCATTGCTGGCCGCCGACCAATTCATCGGCAAAAAAGTCGGCGAAGACGTGCTCATCCCCCTGGCCGGCGCCACCGCCGACCTCGGCACCTCACCGGCCTCGCTGCCATACCTGGCCTACACCGAAGAATCCGGCCTGGGCCGCATCCTCGCCCATCGCCTGCAAGGCAAAGAAGACTTCCTGCACCTCAAACCCTTGTTCAGCAGCCACCTCGCCGCCGTCCTCATGTCCATGGCCCTGGAAAACAAAGGCGTGGCCTGGCTGCCGAAAAGCCTCACTGAACAAGAAGTCCAGGACGGCCGCCTGGTACGCGCCCTCGACGAAACCTGGGACATCCCCCTCGACATCCACCTGACCCGCCCCGTCGCCCCCATCAGCCTGTTCGCCGAAACCTTCTGGGCCGGCCTGGCCGACGCCTGAAATACTTTCTTAAAAAGAGGCAAAACGCTGGCCCCCACGCAAACAAAGTGTCGCCAAAATCGCTTCATTTTCAGGCGGTTAAGGAATGCACATGCGCAAGGTATGGATCACACTCGCCCTCACCGGCATAGCCTTCACAGCAGAAGCCCGACCGCTGAAAGACAGCGACCGCTACATGTGCAGCTGGGGCGCCGGCACTGCGGCCAAGGCCCAGGAACTGAAACTGGCCGGGGTGTCGTTGTATGCGGCACGGCAGAAGTTGCAGACGTATAAATTTACCAAGCCCTGGATGCGGATGATGGCGATGGGGATTACTGAGCAGACGTATGACAGTGGTTCACGGATCAAGCCTGCGGCGGTGCGGGAGGTTTTTTATGGGGATTGTTTGAAGTATCGGGTGGCGGGGAGGTGAGGGTGGGTATGGGTTTGAGCGGGTAGGTGCGGCGTTTTACTTTTCGATTACTGAATGTCCATTTCTAATGGACGTACTCCGCAGGCTGCTTTCGGCAAAAAGCAGCCGTTCGTGATAGTAAGCTTTAGGCAAAATCGATTTCAGGAACGGCTTCTACAAAAATTTCACGTTAAATGAGCGATATAGTTCGTCACGGTTCGCGGCTGAGCTGAGGGCCAGCCAAAGCGATAGCCTATTTTAAATAGTGAGCTGTATGTTTTCGTAATTGACTAAACAAAATAGCAGGTGCTGTCTTGAGCTTAATAAAATCGATCCACTTAGTGCTAGCCTGGAGTCGCCATTGCCCATCTTGAAACCGGCATCGCTGCATCGGTGCTCGCTTTTGGCTTGCTGGTCGCGGTGGCGGCGCGTCCACCTGTGGTGCTCGCCCTCGCCATCACCGGCCTGTCCGGACTGGCTCACGGCATCGCCCATGGACTGGAATTGCCGGAGATGAGCAGCCCTGCGGCTTACGCGGTCGGCTTCGTGATCGCGACATCAGCGCTTCATGCTGCAGGCTTCGCACTCGCACGGTGGCTGCCGATTCGCGCCGCCGCACTGATTCGTGTGCTCGGTCTGGCGTCGGCGGGAGCAGGGGTCGCGTTACTGGCAGGTTGATTGCGGAGTGTTACCCAAAGCGACGCGAGCAGTGAGGTTGGGGCATGCAGCCTCACTACTTGGCTCATTTCGATTCAACGCCGATCAAGCTACTGGTGGTTGCCCGCCCAGATGGGCGGGCGTCGGTCAAACCAAGGCATCGCCCGTTCAAGCTGCGCCGCCAGCTGCAGGAGTAAATCCTCACGACCATAAGCTGCGCCGAACTGCATGCCGATAGGTAAACCGGATGCCAGATCCTGCGTCAGTGGCATCGACATGGCAGGGCATCCGCTGACATTGAAAACGGCAGTGAAAGGAGAGTGTTCGAAGACATGGGCCATCCACCCTCGGCCATCGAGCGTTTCCTGACTCGCATTGTAATGGCCTACGAGAGGCTGGGAGTCAGGCAAGGTCGGCGTCAGAAGCACATCGTAATTGCAGAAAATATCTCCGACTTTTCGGGTCACCACATTGCGTTGGTACATCGCTTCCAGCAATTGGGTTGCGCTCAGCTCACGGCCGAGCCGGTAAAGGGCGAGCGTGGCAGGTTCCAGAGTCGATTCATCGATGGGCCGATCCGTCGCAGTGGCGATGGCGTCGATCCAGGCGGCTGTGTTGCTGGACCAGAATCGCGCATTCAGTTCCACGAACGCTTCCCAGCTCAAGCCCATGTCCGCGACAATGGGAGTGACGTGGTGGCCCAGTTCCTCCAGAGTCCGACAGACAAGGTTCAATCCGGCGCTAACCGCAGGCGCTGTCGACTGACCACTCAGAGCATGGCCCTGTACGGCGATGCGTAAAGGCCCTGGCTCGCGACTTAGCAGCGACCGGTAGGAACATGTCGGTGGTGCAATGTGAAATGGATCGCCCGATGCAGGGCCGTGCACGGCGTCCAGCACACTGGCGGTATCCCGGACGGTACGGCTGAGCACCCCATGTACGGCCAGCCCCGCCCAGACCTCGTCGACATCCGGTCCCATGGGTAAACGCCCCCGGCTTGGCTTCAGGCCGAACAAACCACAGCAAGCCGCTGGCACGCGAATTGATCCGCCGCCATCGGTCGCATGGGCGATCGGGACCATGCCAGCGGCGACAGCGGCACCCGAGCCTCCACTGGATCCGCCGGCGCTGCGGTTCAGGTCCCAAGGATTGCGAGTGGGGCCGTCTACACGGTTTTCCGTGGTGGTGCTGGCCGCCAGTTCTGGCGTGGTCGTGCGGCCCAGGGCGAGCAGGCCGCTACGTCGAAACCGCGTCATCAGCTCAGAGTCGGCTCCGGCAACGCAACCTTGTGCCAGTCGGCTACCCAGTTCATTGCGCCGATTGCGTACGGTCAAGCCTAGATCTTTCACCAGCATTGGCACGCCCTGCAGAGGCCCGGATTGCGCATGCGGTTCGTCAACCCATGTCTCGACGACGGCATTGAGATGCGGATTAAGTGCCTGCATGGCCCGCAGGGCAGCGGCACGCACTTCAGACTCACTGGTCTGACGGTCGGCAATCAGGTTTGCCAGGCCTACAGCGTCATGTTCGGCGTAATCGGAAAGATTCATTGAAATCCCCAGAGATGAGAGATAGATACTGCTGAGTATCGTACGATACCTGTTAGTATCATGCGATACTGTGTAGTATCTATGTCAAGCAGAATGTCATCGCAAGAGAGCCTGTCGTGCCAAGACCTATTCGCCCTGAGCGCATCGCCCAGCTGCCACCCCGCGAGCGCATCATCGATGCCGCACAGGCGCTGTTTTTTGAGCAGGGCATTTCCCGAGTCACTGTGGATGCTATTGCCGCCTTGGCGGGGTCGACAAAAATGACGTTGTATCGGCATTTCGAGACAAAGGATGTACTGGTGCAGGAATGGCTGAGACTACTGGCTGAGCAATACAGTGCAGTGCTTAACGATTTGTCCAGCCTGTGGCCCGGTCAACCGTTGAGGCAGTTACTTGGGTTCGCTGAATTTATCGCAGCAGATCTGGCCAGCTCCGGCTACCGCGGATGCCCTTTCGCCAATAGTCTGGGTGAGCTCCCGGACCCACTTCACCCAGCGAGGCGTTTGATCGAGTCGCACAAACAACGGCAATTTCAACGTCTCGCCACGTTGTGCGAGGAGGCTGCTTTGCCTTTTCCAGTGGACGTGGCGCAGGAACTGACGCTGTTAATGGAAGGGGCGCAGGTGGTGGCTCAGAACAAAGGAATGGACGAAGTAGGTGCTCGTCTGATGCGGATAGTGAGCAAGCGTTTAGGCGTTGCTGTCTAGGGTAATCGTCAGGGAAACACCCTGACACCGGTTCGAGGTAAGTAATTGGTTGGTGAAACGCCGGTATGATCGCTTCTGGCCGAAAGCTGTCGATCATGAAGGGCAGCTTTCGTGCCAGAAGCAGACATTAATAATTCGCCCAAAGCCTCGGTCAGGTAAGCTCACCTTTAGCCACCACGGAGGGCATTTGATGCATTTATTGACCAACGAGCGACTACTGGCGATCGCCAAAGGAAACGTCATCAACCAGCAATTGCTAATGCTCCTGCCGACGCTGGAAGTTCCTAACTGCATGCTGACAGCGGGATGTCTGTTTCAGACCTTTTGGAATTATCAGGCAGGACAGCCTGCCGAATGGGGAATCAAAGATTACGACATCGCTTATTTCGATGAAGATCTTTCTTGGGAGGCCGAAGATCGAGTGATCACTCGGATTCGCTATGCTTGTTCCCATCTCGACGTCAACGTAGAGGTACGCAATCAGGCCCGCGTTCACTTGTGGTACGAATCTAAATTCGGTGCAGCCTATCCTCAATTGAGAAAGGTAACTGATGGCATAGATCGCTATCTGATCAACTCGACCTGCCTGGGAGTGGATGTTTACACAGGGAGGCTCTACAGCACACACGGGCTGGACGATCTTCAGAACAACCTACTTAGACTAAACAAACTGAACCCTCTGCCTAGCTTGTTTAGCCAAAAAGCGGCTAGCTATCGGGCGCGCTGGCCATGGTTGAAATTAGTCAGCTAGACGTCCGCTGCGGATCGTTAGTCGCGTTTCGCCATCGGCAGCTTTAGGTCGATTTTCAGCCCTTTGAGACAGGCGACAATCGACCAGTAGCGGACATAATTCGCTCTATGGATAATCCGACGAGCTACTTATGACTTTGAGCGGAGAAACCCATGGAGCTTCATGAGCAATTGGATCAGGTAAAGGACGCCAATACCTTTCTGGCTTTTGCCCACGCCCTGGCGGAAGACAAATCGAATGGTGACTGGGAAAACGGGACGATAGAAGCCTTCCTAGACGGAGCTATTGCATGGGCCGAGGCCAGTAATTTTGGCGTCGATCAGGGGCTTCAAGGCTCCAATCCTTGGCTGCAATTCGCTAATTTTTTGTACTGCGGAAAAATATACGAGTAAACAGGTGAAGTGTTTATTCGCTTTAAGCGTTGCGTCTAGGGGGTAGCCGAACGGGCTTGGCGCCACCTCACGATCGACCGATTCTGGTCGGTCACCGCCAATTTTAACTGGCTGTATTGGGTCGAAAGACGTCTTTCGGTGAAGACATCGGAACGTCGCTACGCCCCGCGCGGAGCGGGTAGCAGCGTGGAGATGGGAATCGCCTGAGTCGTTGCGCGCTTGATAGGTCATCGTCATTCTGGAATGCGACGATTTCTGAGGAGATTGAAGTGGGCATTGACCGTCTGTTAAAAAAGCGGCAACTGAACGTGCAAGAGCAAAATGCTCTTGTGGCCCACACACTCATGGTAACCGCCAAAGCTTGGTTGGCCAGAGGGATTCCCCTAGCCTTAAAAAACTATGGCGAGTCGAAAGGCATTAGATGGTCAGAAACCGTAGTACTGGATCTTGAAGTCGACTTTCCCGGTATGCCCAGCCTTTATGGTCTTTTGCTCACTCAAGCAGAGCGGTTCATAGAGTTTGAAATTGATACCGATGACACTCATAAGTACGTGGAATCGGTGAGTCAATGGGAGGATGTTTCTGCTAATCAGGACTACGCGCCCCGCAAGCGCGGTACTGGAAAGGGCTTCGCAGCAATTGCTCTTCAGGTGAGGCGCGAACTCCTATGCGGCTTGTAGGTGTGAATCACAGAAGCTAAGATTCCATTGTTGATCGGAAGCCGCTTTTCGCCGATTTTCTTCCGGCAACTGGTGTCCCCATTGGGTCGATTGCTGCCTGTCACGAAGGTCTGCAATCGGCCATAAGCGGACCCTCGCAGGTGACAGCTACAGACCAGTAGAGGACGTTCGCTTAGCAAATAAAAATTCATGAGAGAAATCGTACGCGAACGTTGACCGCCTTCGCGTACCAGGGAGCCCCTGCGAGCAATCGAATGTCATTATAGGCAGTGACTTTCATGGTCAACACGCAGTACTCATCCATCGCGCGTTCCTGATGGAAGGGCAACTTTACAGCTTATAGCCACCACTTGCTTCAATGACCTGAGCGGTCACCCAGCGGCTTTCCTCACACGCCAGATACGCCACGACCGCGGCGATGTCTGAAGTTTCTCCGAAGCGGCCCAATGCGGTATCAGCTTCGATCATTTTAACCATGTCGACGTTTTCACGTACGGCCGCGTTCATGTCTGTCCGTACCCAGCCCGGCGCCACGGCATTCACCGTAATGCCGTACGGACCCAATTCCTGTGCAAGCGCATGGGTCAGGTTGTTGATACTGGCTTTGGCCATCGAATAGATCGGCACTGCCGACATGGCTCGCGCGCCAGCACCGGAGGTGATGTTAATAATTCGGCCGCCATCGCTTAGACGACTAAGTGCGGCTTGAACGACGAAAAACGGCGCTCGAGCGTGGACCGCGAAGATGGCGTCCCAATTGTCCGGTGTTGCATCCCGAAAACTGCCCCAACCGGAATTTCCGGCATTGTTGACAAGAATGTCGAGCGCTTTGCTTCCGTTTCGTCTGATGAGTTCTCGGTCGAGTTGTTCGAACAATGCGGGGATAGCCTGAACATCTGACAGATCAGAATGAAGTGCGAAGGCACTACCTCCGGCGCTCTCGATGGCATCAACCACCTCCTCGGCGGCGGACTTGCTTGCGTTGTAGGTTAAGGCGATTGTTGCGCCTTCTTTCGCCAGGCGCTCTGCAATCGATCGACCGATTCCCCGCGACCCTCCTGTCACCAGGGCCGTTTTTCTCATTAGCGATTGTGGCATCTGAAACTCCATTAAACTCGAATTCTTGGTGGGGTGATCTACATGACGCTCAGGAGATCCGTTCGCGCACGATGGGACCAGGGAGTGCCTCCACAATCGAGACACCCAGCCGAATGAGATCGGTATCGCCGTTGTATTCGTGTTCAGCGATGTGGTGCAGCAGAACGCCGAGCTGCTCCAATTGGCGGGCGACTTTCAAAGGGCCTGCATTGATGGGCGTGAAGCCAGCGTCTTCAATCAAACTGCGCGTGACGTCGCCTGCCTCCTGGTCGTCAGTTGCGTAGAAAACGTTAGGTTTGGTCGCCGAGGCAGACCAGGCAGCACCCTCCAGCACCGGCGCCGCCAACAGGCTGAAGGCCTTGACCACCCGCGCACGCGGAAGACGGTTTTGCAGATACTCGGCAGTCGAGTTGTCACGCATGAAAGCATGGTCATGAAAGTGCACAAACTCGTTAGTAACGCCGAGCGGATTCATGGTTTCGATCACGATCTTGCCGTCGAGTGCGTTGCCAACCGCGTCGATCACAGCGTCTGCCCTGGGCCAGTAGACCGAGAACAACACAGCTTCGCCAAATTGAGCCGCCTGTTCGAAAGTGCCATGGCGGGCCCGATCGCCAAGTTCGGCAAGCAACGGCGCAATCTTGCGATCCTCGCCGTCCTTGGCGAGCACCAACTGGTGATCCGCAGCACCCCAAGCCCGCGCTAGCCTACTGCCAAGATTCCCGGTGTTCAGTATTCCTATCTTCATTACAGCCCCTCTTTTTTACGGTGAAAGACATCACTGTAAGAAGGCATGGAAAATAGATAAATAGCATGTGGAGCGACAGACTGTTGTCTATAGATACATCAGTGAATATCTAAGATAGGACCGGTGTGACTTTGAAAGAACCGGACGCCAGCTTTAAAGACGCCCGGTTTAGAACCATTACCCCTCGACGGTGTTCGCACTCGCCAGCTCAAGGAACAGAGCAATATGGATGGGCGGAAGACCTTCCAGCGTTCCTCCGATGGGAGACGGACGCTTGGTAGTGCTGATCAACTGACGAGCTTGTTCTGGCGAAAGCGGTTTGCCGCGCTGACGGTAGACTTCTTTGGCCTTCTCCTCGGTCAAGCCTTCTGGAACCGCAGGCGCGTAGGGCCAGAAGTAAATCGGCGTGTTGGGCTCGATACGCCAACTGTCGGCGAGTGAGCCCGCATCGACCACGTTGTATCCAACGGCCTCTATGAAGCGCGTGATGATTTCCTTAGCAACGGCGTCGTTACCAGCGATGGGCAAGGTGGTACGTTCGGCATCACCCTTGGGACGAGCGTTGTACTGCATGTGGATCCAACCAATGTTATGGATACCCTTAACCACCTTCGCGTCTTTGAGGTGTTGCTGGACCAGTTCGCTGGAAGTTAATTTACCCTGATCGAGATCGGCCCGGCGAAAATCGCCCATCCCTGGGTAGTAATTGGTTTGATCGATAACCACCTTGCCAACGAACTTGTGGGCCGGCAGAGTTTTGAAGTTCGCAAGCGGAATGGCCAGCGAGACGATATCGCCCGAGGCGATGGCCTCTTCGATAGAGCCCGCACGAGCGAGTGGTCCAAGTTCCTTTATCAACTTGGAAAGGGACTCAGGGCCGCGAGAATTGCTGATCACGACCTTGTAGCCTGCTGCGACCGCAAGATGGGCTACTGCTTTGCCCACCAAGCCCGAGCCAATGATTCCGATCGTCTGGGTCATCTTGAATATTCCTTCTATGGGGGTTTCGGCGGGACCCGCCGAGAGACATTCAGCACCCTGTAGTGCCTGGAGCGGACTTTAGATTCGATCGGTCCATTGATAAATGGAGCCTGAAGTTACAGACTGTTGTCCATGAACACATCAATTGATTTGCCGGAAATGAAAGTCTTCGTCGCCGTTGTCACCGATGGCTCTTTCACTACGGCGGCGGACCGACTTGGCACGGATAAAGCCCGAGTGAGTCGGATCGTCCGGCGCATGGAAGAAAAGCTCGGTGCACAACTGCTCATCCGCTCCACTCGGCGTCTGAGCGTAACTGAAGTGGGACGCGATTATTTCGAGCGGGCCATGTGCATCCTGACCGCCGCCGAGGCGGCTGAAGCGGCTGTGGCGCAACAATCTAGGGAGCCAAAGGGCCTGCTCAAAATCACGGCCGGATCTGAGTTCGGAACGATGGTTGTGGATCGCTGGATCGCCATGTTTCTGCGCCATTTCCCGAAGGTGACGGTGGAGGCGGAATACACCAACCGTTTGGTCGACATAATTCATGAAGGCTTCGATGTCGCTATTCGTGTCGGCAAGCTTGAAGATTCAGGACTGTCGGCGCGCAAACTGGGCGAGGTGTTCTATGGGCTGTACGCAACCCCGGAATACTTGAAGCAGGGACCGAGGATTAAAGCTGTCAGCGACCTGAAGCATCATGATCTGATCATGAAAACTACGCGCGGCCGCTCGAACTGGAGCTTGGTAAACGGAACGAATTCGGAGAAAGTCACTGCTGTTCCCCGGTGCGCCGTCAATAGCACGATCGCCGCAAAAAACCTGGCGCTTGAGGGGCTGGGAATCGCACAACTTCCTCGCTTCATGGCTGAGCCACATGTCGCGGAAGGCAAGTTAGCTTGCGTGCTGTCCGGATGGGCGGAGATACCTGCGCCGGTCCACGCCGTATTCGCATCGAGCCGCTATATGGATCCCAAAGTACGCAGCTTTGTGGACCTGAGCTTAAGCGCGTTTTAGGGCAACGAGCGATAGTCCAGTGTGCGACTTAGCAACGTCAGTGCGATGCCGGCACTTTTTCCTCTAAACGCGTCATTTCGGAAATGAACTCTATTGGCATGAGGGATCGAATTCACCGTTTATCTCGGCACGTCTTAACAACAGAAGGCCAGCGATGCGCCTGCCATTTGGTCGGAAGGTGCCGCTCTGAAATGTCCGCTTTTGGCCGATAGCTGCCGTCCACAAATGACTGCTTTCGGCCATAGGCAGTATGACGGGACTCCAGTAGAGCGGTCTGTAGGGCACGGACGAAATCGCTAGGGTGCGGCGTCGTCTTGGCACCGCCCACGCCGTAGCCACGGGTGAACAATCAGGCTTGAAAATCGCAGCGTTCGATCTGGCCACCTGCGGTGTCGTGAACGTCCGTAAAAGGGCGGATTTCCAAAAGTCGAGACAGCGAAGTCAGCCAGACGGCAACAATGTGATCCTGCTTTTTTTGTTAGATCTGAGTCTGTTTTTAACGGGGCAACGCTCTATAGAGTGTATATCCGACGCACAAGGGGACAGTGATCGGCCCGCTGCAGTTTCTGGCTCTCTGAAGACCGGACGAATCGAGAGTCTTCAGGAATCACCATGAATACTCGTCCAAGCTTTCAGAGCAAGACCTTCCCTCAATCGCAACGTGACATTCTCGGCATGATCGCGACCGATCAGCATCTGGGCGATGTACTCTGCGCCATCTGCCAGATGCTCGACACACAGACTCCCGAAACCTACTGCTCTATCCTGCTGGCGGATGCAGAGGGCAAGCACTTACTTAACGGCGCGGCACCAGGCCTGCCGGCCGAGTACAGCGAGGCGATAGATGGAATGGCCATTGGTCCGCAGGAAGGGACCTGCGGCACAGCAGCGTTCCGGCGCGAGCTTGTAGTCACCGAAGACATCGCACGGGACCCGAACTGGGAACGTTTCCGCAGCCTGGCGCTGGGGCATGACCTGCGTTCCTGCTGGTCAGTCCCTTTGCTCTCCCATGAAGGAACGGTGTTGGGGACATTTGCCCTGTACCAAAAGAGTATCCATGCGCCGGACGAGGTGCAGATTCAACAGCTGGTGTTTGCCGCGCAACTGGCAGTCATTGCGATCCGTCATGAGCGTGACGGTCGGCGATTGGAGGAGAGCGAACAACGTTTTCGTTCATTGTTCACCTATAACCCCAACCCGGTGTTCGCCCTCGATCTGGCCGGCAACGTCCAGAGCGTCAATCCTGCGGGCCTGAAGCTGAAACCGCAGACGGCCGTCAATTTCATTGGTCATCATTTTTCCCATCTTGTACTCGATGAGGATCTGCAACGGGTCAGTCAGCATTTTTGCGCAGCCCGTGCCGGATCGCCTCAGCGCTTCGAGGCACAGCTTCGCGACGAAAGTGAGCAACTGTTGACCATGGATATCTCCAACCTGCCCATCATGGTCAACGGAGAGATTGTGGGAGTATTCGGCATTGCCCGGGACATCAGCGCACAGAAAAATTTCGAACGCGAATTGAGCTTCAATGCTAGCCATGACCGGCTGACCGGTTTGCTTAACCGTGTTTCGCTTGAAGAGCGACTTGTTCGGGATTGCCACATCAGTCGTCGGCGTAATCGGCGTCTGGCGGTAATGTGCATTGATCTGGATGGATTCAAATCCATCAACGATTCGATCGGGCATTACTTCGGCGATCAGGTGCTGATCGAAGTGTCGCAACGCATGACCCAGCAAGTTCGTCCCGGTGACACCATCGTGCGCATGGGCGGTGACGAATTCATTGTGCTGCTGCCGGACCTGCTACGTGACGAGGACGCAGTGCCAGTCGCCGAGCGCTTGATGGCCAGCATTGCCAGACCCTACTGCATCCAGGGCATTGACCTGCATGTGAGTGCAAGTGTCGGCATCACCCTGAGCGATGGTCACATTGAGCAGCCGATGCAACTGATCCAGCAGGCTGACATGGCCATGTACAAAGCCAAGCAGCAAGGGCGCAACAACTTTCAGTGGTACACCAGCGAGCTCAATCAACGTGTTTGCGAGCACGCGAGCCTGCGCAATGACTTGCAAAAGGCTATCGAAACTCAATCCTTCCAGCTGCATTATCAACCGCAGATAGACGCACGCACGGGGCAGGTGGTCGGGATCGAAGCCTTGCTGCGCTGGGAGCATCCGGAAAAAGGATTTATCTCACCAGCGGTGTTTGTAACAGTGGCTGAAGACAGTGGTCAGATCATCCCGCTGAGCCTTTGGGTACTCGATACGGCCTGCGCGCAGTTGCGTCAACTGGGCGAGCAGGGCATCACAGGCATCTCGATGGCCGTGAATATTTCGCCGATGCATTTCCAGCGTGGGCAGTTCGTCGAGTGTATACAGGCAGTGCTGAACAGGTACGAACTTAGCGCCGGGCAGTTGGAACTGGAGATTACCGAGTCGCTCCTGTTGCATAATGTTGAGCAGGCGATCGACACGTTGCACCAGCTCAAGGCTCTAGGTGTACGCATTGCGCTCGATGATTTCGGCACCGGTTATTCCAGCCTCAGCTACCTCAAGCGCTTACCCATCGACAAAATCAAGATTGACCGTTCTTTCATCCGGGATATCGCTACCGACCGTCACGATGCCGCGATCACCCAAGGCATTATTTCCATGGCCCATCACCTCAGCCTGACGGTGGTCGCCGAGGGTGTGGAAACCAAGTCTCAAGTGGATTTTCTCAAGGGCGGTCGCTGCGATGTTTTTCAGGGGTATTACTTTGCTAAACCGATGCCCTATGCGGACCTCGAAGCTTTCCTAAGCCTTCGCGCGTCCCGGTCCCTGACGCCCGATCTTGTCTGTCCCGAAGTTTGAAAAGGCGAATCTTCAGATTCGAACGAGTCCGGTTGCCCTGAACCACACTTCAGTTGCCACTTCGGTCCTGGAGCGTTCCTGTTGAGCGCTTCAGATCTTTTGCCGGGTCCAGAAGCGTTTGGGAAACTGAGCGCTTTAGACCCAAGCTCTGCTCAACACGCCTGGCCGTGGACGCATTAAGCGCGTGACTGTTGTTGGCACTGGAGGGTACCGAAAATTCGTTCAGTTACTACGGTAAGCGTCATCAACGACTATAGTCATTGGTGAGCCAGAGCGAATCCGACCATTCCCCTGCCAACCTGGCCTAATCCAATTCCGCGATTACACGGCGGATCTTCTTGTGTTCTTTGATGCGGAACGTAAACGTTTCGCTGCCGAAATTACTCACGCTCAGGCTGAGATCGAGGCAGCGTTGTCTTTATTTGAACCCTTGATGGTGGATGGAGTTATCCCGTCGGGCACGTCGTATCCCACTGAGCACGTCCCAACCACCCATCTATCAAGGTTCAAGCAATGAATACTCCAGAGTTAGATGATGCACAAAAAACCAATGGCGACCTGGTTCAGGGTCCGCTGCCGGCCGGCACTGTCGCGCCCGACTTCACTCTTCACGCAACCCCTGATCAACAGTTGTCGCTGCGTGAGCTAAAGGGAAATCCCGTGATACTGGCGTTTTATCCCGCTGACTGGACTTCGGTGTGTGGTGACCAACTGACCTTGTACAACCAGTTGTTACCCACCTTCAGAGAATATGGTGCGGTGCTATTGGGTATCTCGGTTGACAGCGCCTGGTGTCATCAGGCCTTTGCCAAAGATCGAAATTTCCACTTCAGCCTGATGGCCGATTTCGAGCCCAAAGGGACGGTGGCACGACAGTATGGAGCGTACGAGTCCCAGCTCGGAGTTTGTAGGAGGGCACTGTTCGTGATTGACAAGGAGGGGGTGGTCGCCTGGAGCTACGTCTCACCAATGGCAATCAACCCTGGGGCGGACGGCATTCTGGATGCGCTGGATGCTCTGGTGAATTCGCCACAAAGTACGCCAACCAAAAATTAACAGGTGATTACATGGCCACTCTCAAAGTCCCGGTAAGTGCCAACGACCATCGCCAGGGAAGTGCGCATGCCAAGGTCACCTTGGTGGAATTTGGCGACTATGAATGTCCCTATTGCGGTGAAGCTTATTGGATGGTCAAGAATCTGCAACAGCATTTTCGCGATGACTTGCTGTTTGTGTTTCGTAACTTCCCTCTGACCACCGCTCACCCCCATGCATTGGGTGCAGCGGTCACCGCTGAGTATGCCGGGAGTCGAGGATTCTTCTGGGAGGCCCACGACGAATTGTACGAAAATCAGGATCGATTGGGCCTGCCGCTGTATCGCGCCATCGTTCTCAAACACGGCCTTTCCAGGGAGGAATTCGATCTTGCAATGCAAGAGGATACTTACATTCCCAAAATACAAGCCGATTTCAATGGCGGTGTACGCAGCGGCGTGAATGGCACCCCAGCGTTTTACATTGACGGGCTTCGCTATGACGGGGTCCCAGAGTTCAACGAGATGAGTCAGATGATTGAGCTTCTGTTAGTGCGCGGACGAAATCGCTAGATTGCGACATCGGCCCGGCATCACCCACACCAGAGCCGAGGGCAAACCAGCGTTAGCTTCCTTCTACATTAAAGAGGTGTACACGGAGCCGGCAGCTAATGAAATCTTTGAAGTATTATGAAAAAAATCGACACGCCACATGGTTGGAGTTGTTTTTTAACCTGACTTTCGTTGTTACGATAGGCCAGGTTACGCACACTCTCGGACATGTTCATGACGGGCACTTTGAACATAAGCAATTATGGACATTCTTGCTGCTTTTTGTACCGTTGTGGTGGATCTGGTCCAGTCACACGATTTACTCCAACAGGTTTGATACAGACAGCAATCTTCACCGTTTGGCAACATTATTCATAATGCTCCTGCTCATTGTGCTATCGGCACGGATCGGGGAAGATTTGGAAGTAAACTACCCGCTTATTATTGCCTGCTATTTTGGCATACGTGCCATCATCAGCATCATGTACATTTCGTCCATAAGTAAATTCGATTCTCGCGGTGAGCTCTCCTCTCGGCTCGGCTTCGCCCTGTTAATTAGCGCAGTCATTAGTCTCTCATCGGTTATTTTCGACCCGCCCTTGCGTTACCTTGTTGCTTATATTGGGATTGTTCTTGATATTCTGTTTCCTGTATTTTTCTGGACTAAACTAAAGCCATTGCCAGCACACACAGAACACTTGGTTGAGCGCATAGGCCTACTCACCCTAATCTTATTGGGGGAGTCAATTATTAGCCTTTCCGGAGGCTTATCTAACATTCAATGGGGTTATTACAATGTGATGGCGGCCATCACCGGATTCATCATGATTTGCAGTATCTGGTGGATCTATTTTGATAGCTTTTACCTGCTGAGCAAAAATCACAGCAGTATGAGTGGGCACGCCTTGATCTACTCGCACCTTTTTCTTTTTATGGGGCTGGCACTCCTAGCAAATTTGATCAGGCATGCGATCCTGAATGACATTGCGATGCGCGATTTCCAGATCATGTCGATCATCGGCATGGCATTGTTTTTCCTGGGGAAGCAATATGGCTATTTCATAGCCGTGAGTCGAATAAGGAAATACATACTGCAAAACACCTTGATCGTGCTTTCTTTAGGTGGGTTAGTTATATTTCTACCGCGTGTCGAGTACATATTGGTCGGCCTGACAGTAACCATGATCTGTTATGTTCTCCTGAATTTCAGATATCGTTGAGTATTTATTATCAGGCCACAGTTCGGGAAAAGTGATCAAGCGGCTGGTCTGCGGCTTGCACGTTGCCCACTACGTCATTCTCAGTGTCCGAGCGACATGCGACGCTACCCTTGGTCTCTTTGGGTTTGTAATCCTGGTGTCGTCGACCATAGTTAATTGCCGGATGCCCCTTTTAGCTATTGCGACCAGATAGCACCAGCCGCACCGTAACAACAGGAGCCACGTCATGGTCAAAGTAGCGTTGTTCGTTCGTCTGGAAGCAAAACCTGGGAAAGAGAATGAGGTGGAGCGCTTTCTCTTGAGCGGCCTTCCTTTAGTGGAGGAGGAGCCAGCCACTACAGCCTGGTTTGGAATCCGCTTGGGGCCATCCACTTTTGGCATCTTTGACGCATTCCCGGATGAAGCGGGCCGGCAGGCTCATCTTTCGGGCAAGGTCGCGGCGGCGCTTATGGCAAACGCTGCCGAGCTGTTTGCCGAACCGCCATCAATCGAGAAGGTTGACGTCCTTGCGGCCAAGCTGCCCGGTTAAGCAAATCCAACAGGAAGTTCCATTCAGTTCGGGGAGGCTCACGATGTCTTGTATGAAAATCAGGATCGCCTGGGCCTGCTGTTGTCCCGGGCGGTGATCAATTAAAACACTTGTATTTAAGATAAATGTCATGGCTAAAGTGCCGTGTCCAGGATTCATGCCATGCTTGCGCGCTCGGTACAGTGAAAGGATACGCGCGCAAATCGTGTCCATGGACGGCGTGGAGGCCTCACAGAATCTGCAAGGCAATGTGCTCATCATTGGTTTAGGCTGGGTAGGGTAGATTGCTTGCCGGGCAACGGTCGCTCATGGCGCGAAGATCTCCATCATTAATATAGATCCGGAGGTCATCCGCGCCGTGACACCTTATGGTTTCGTCAAGTGAGCATCCGTCGGCGTAGCAGTGACCGATATTCAATGCGCTGCCGGACGCGGCTGCACTCCGAACTGCGCAACGATGTGCGTACCCAATTCCTCAATAACTTCCACCGCAGGGCGCTTGCCGTATTTGAGATTGAGAATGACGTGGTCCACGCCGATTTCCTCAAGCGACTCCAGCAAAAATCGTAGATGGTAACGTCCAAGTCTGAACCCCAAATGGATACGTGTGGGTGGCGTTGACGGATTCTCATCGAGATCGATGTACAGCGACTGAGTAAAGGGCTTATACACAGAACCACATTGTTTCGTGACCTCCAGTCGCCAATCTTCCACGACCAGCCGCTGCATGTTCGGAATGCGTGGATAGTTGATCCATCCGTTGCTCTCACGCGCGATCCAATCCAGTGACTGGCGACTGTTGCCGGTCACGAGCATTGGAATGAATTGGGTGGTAGGTTTCGGAATCAGGTCTGCGCCTTGCATTTCACCAGTGCTCCAGTGGATGGGCTCAAAACTGGTGCTGTGGGCGCGGCGAATCACTTCGTAGTGTTCTCGAAAGATCTCTCCACGCCTTTCGGGATCGACGCCAAACGCCGAAAACTCCACTGGCCGATCTCCCGAAGCAACCCCCAGAATCAAGCGACCAGTGCTCAACTGATCGACGCTGGCTGACGCCTTGGCCGTGTGCAGGGGATGGTGTAGCGGGATGGCGATGGAGGCGGTGCCAAGTGCAATCTCCGAGGTATGGGCGGCCATATAACCCAGGTAAACCCAGGGGTCGAAGACTTGGCCGACATCGCCGAAGCCAGGGTCGCGAAGCGGCACGTCGCGAAACCAGAGCGCGCAGAAGCCCAGCGCCTCGGCTTGTTTAGCCAGTGTGACCTGGTTGAGCATGCTCGGAGTGTCCCCGTCGAACGCCTCCATGGGAAAGAATAATCCAAGGCTCAAATGCCCCTGAGTGAAGGTTCGGCTGAACCCTCTATGCTGCTGGTAAGGAATCGTGCTCGGCCGATACATACGGATTGACCTCATGGCAGAACGTGAACAGCGCCCCCGTTTCCAGAGGTGCTGCGGCATCGGTCGCTTTTGAACGGCAGGTGGGGGGACTGGGTCTGGCTTTTACCCGTTGCGCCGTACTGCTGGTCGTGTGGACCGGACTCAGGGGGCAGTTGCTGGCGATACGCGCGGGTTGGTCCGGGTGGGTGTTAAGCGGACGGTCAAAGGAAGTCAGATCTCTCGGCTCTATACCACCAGATGGGCAAGGCGTTCGAGAAATCATTCTATAAGCGTAGGCGGTTTTGCAGCTCTCCGCCATATTCTTACAATCGAGCCGCTGGCGGGCGAAAGTCGCGTATCGAAGGCAGTTATCGGTCGTTTCCTGCCATTCCAGAACGGCCGCTATTGGCCGAAAGCGGCCCAAAATTTTCCCGATTTAGTAAACAGTCCTTACGCGCGCATGTTTATTCCCAGCTTTCGCCACGTCCAGAAACCCACAAACCCTTGTGCCTTTGCCTACAGCTGCGCCAGAATCCGCCGGCTTGTGAGCCCGGCCACCCACCGGTAACTTGATCCACGTCACTGCCCATCAGTGATCGGGTTTAGTAGCCCGAGGTTATCCAGTAAGGTGCGCAAGCTCCGTTCAGTCAGGCATTCCTGCGCCTGTGCTTTATGGTGACTGTGTACAGGGCGCCCTCGGGCGCGCCGGCTTGCTGGGTCCCCGGTCTACTAACCTGTGCACAGTTGCCTCCACTTCCGTTTAGTAGCGGAGGTTGGCACGAAACCAATAGGACCTTGCGAATGTTCAAACCAACCCCAAACCCACCCGAAGCTGAAACCGACCACCAAACCCCACCCGATTCCGCATCTCCCTACGAAAATCCGCACACCAAGAAATTCCACGAAGCCGCCGAGCGTGCGCTGGACTATTACCTCAACACTGAAGGCATCAAGGCCAGTTCTCGGTCGCCCAGCACGATGTTCATCATCAACCCGGACTTCGACGCTGAAACCTTGTTGGTCCACGCCTGTGAATCCCTGGCGTCGGCGAATGTGATGGCCGGTGACCTGGCGGGGACGCTGGAAGGGCCGAGCCGTAATGCATTGCTGGGTATTGCGCAGATCATCATGCTCGGCGAACTGGCGGTGAATCGGGCGCTGGATCGTCTGGACCCACCCGCGTAATTAGCGATGCGGAGGGCGAGGGCGTTGTTGCCCTCGCTGCTGTCAGCGTCCGGCTCCTTGGTCAGCCTCAAACACTGCGTTCGATCGTCTGGCAAACCACCAGAGGCCGGCCACTCCGATAAGGGCGGTCAGCACGGCCAGGATCAGGATGACCGGTTGCGTGCCCAACGGCGCGCCCAGCAACGCCACCAACAAACCGGCCAAGGGCTGGGACAGGTTGTTGAGCAGGGTGATGACGCCCACGGTTTTGCCGAAGTCTCGCGTTGGAATGACCTGCTGGCGGAGGGTGCGCATGTAGACGTTGAACATTTTGTCGAAGCCGACGATCAGCAGGAAGCCGACCCCGTAGCCGATCAGGTTCGGGCTCAGGGCGCTGATAAAGGCGCCGGCGGCGATCATGGCGTAGCCCATGCCCCCCAAGACCCGCAGCGGCAAGACCACCCGCGCCAGGAAAAACAGAATGACGATGGTGGTGACGGCGCCGGCCGCTTGCAACGCAGCGTAGGCGTTTTTGCCGGCGTCGTATTCGCCGATGACCATGGCCGCCGACGTGGCCAGGGTGACGCCGACGATCAGGTTGACGCCCACCGCCAAGGTGATGATTTTTTGCAGTTCCGCGCGGTTGCGGATGTGGCCGAAGGCGATGCGCAAAGGCTGCAGCCAGATGTCTTGATGCTGCTCGAACACGTCCAGGGTGATACGGCTGTAGCGTTGCCACACCCGCATGCTCAGGTCTGCGAGCAGGAACAGCACGGCGATCCACAGCACCACCCAATGCCAGGCCCACACCTCCAGCAACAGCGCCGCCACCAGTGGCCCGAGCACCAGGCCGCTCTGGTCGGCGATCTGCGAGTAGGACAGCGTTTTGGTGTAGCTATAGTGCTGGAATATATGCGGCATCAGCACTTCACGGGCCATGATGCCTTGGGTGGTCAGCACCCCGCACACCGCCGACAGCACCACCACCCAGGCGATGCCGCCAAACACGCCGATCAGCGCCACGGCGAGCACGCACAGCAGTGCGCGGTAGATCTGGCTGATATGGAGGATTTTGATCGGGGAGTATTTGTCGCACAGCGCGCCGCACAACGGAAATGCCAGAAAGCGCGGCAGTGACTCGACGAAAAACGCCAGCCCGGCCCACGACGCGCTGTTGGTGGTCTGGAACACCACCAGCGGCACGATAAACAACAAGATCTGATCTGCCAGCCGCGATAGAAACAGCGACATAAAGAAAGCGAGGTAGTCCTTACGCATTGAAACTCCCTGTGTTCAAGCGACAACGGGCTGAAGCGGCACTCAGGCTATGCAGAACCGAGCTGTTGTTCAATCGTCGCTTTATCAATCACCGACCACACGTTGGCAATCTTGCCGTCGACGAACTCATAGAACACGTTTTCGGCGAATTCGACCCTGCGCCCGTTGATGGCCAGGCCGAAAAATTCGCCTTTCGGCGTGACGTTGAATTGCAGTCGGCTGGAGATGTACGGCGGGTCGGCCATCAGCAGTTGTATGCGGAACACCAGGTCGGGGATCTCGCGGTAGTCCCGTTCGAGCATGCGTTGGTAACCGTCGAGGCCGACAGGGGTTGAGTTGTAAGTGACGTGGTCGCTGACGAAATCCCCCAGGTGCGCCCAGTCCTGGCGGTTCAGGCAGTCGATGTAACCACGGTACATGTCGGCGAGTTGGTTTCGGGTCATGGGTGTCTTTCCTGTGATCGTTTTGGACTACGGTAGCGCTGGCAGCCACTACACTTTGAAGTCGCGATCCTGAGCAACAGCGTTTATCACCAAACTGGAGACAACTGAGCATGGCAAAAGTACTGGTTTTGTATTACTCAATGTACGGCCACATCGAAACCATGGCCAATGCCGTGGCGGACGGCGCGCGTAAGGTGCAGGGCGTGGAAGTGACCGTCAAACGGGTGCCGGAAACCATGAACGCCGAGGCGTTCAAAGCCGCTTACGGCAAGGTTGACCAGCAAGCGGCGGTGGCGTCGCCTGGGGAGTTGGGCGACTACGACGCGATCATTTTTGGTACGCCGACGCGCTTCGGCAATATGGCCGGGCAGATGCGCACCTTCCTCGACCAGACCGGTGGTCTGTGGGCCAAGGGCGCGTTGGTCGGCAAAGTGGCGAGCGTGTTTACCTCGACCGGGACCGGCGGCGGCCAGGAAACCACCATCACTTCGACCTGGACGACTCTGGCGCACCACGGCATGGTGATTGTGCCGATCGGTTACAGCGACCCCGCGCTGTTCGACATTACCCAGGGTGGCGCTGGCACGCCTTACGGTGCGTCGACGGTGGCCGGCGGCGACGGCTCGCGGCAGCCGAATGAGCGTGAGCTGGGCATCGCCCGGCATCAGGGCGAGTACGTGGCGAAGATCGCGGCAAAACTGGCCGCTGCTTGATGGTCTGAGCGCCCTCAGCCGAACGGCTCAGCCAGCCCGACCATGACGCCTATCGGCCCGCGAACATTTTGCGGGCCGGTAGGCGTTTTCGTTTGGCATGTGGCCAATCAGTGATGCGCCGTGGGCGTGCTCTTTATGGGCTCTTCCTGCAGAGCCTTCGGTTGGCACATCAACCTCGGCCAACGCGCCCCATAAATAAAGTGAACGGCTTTTCGGCGCGCTCGCCTAATGATCAGCTTGTGGAGAATTCCGACAGGCATTGTGCCAATACCGGCATATTCCAAGAGGTGGTCAACGTGGCTAAAGACGAAAAGAAAAGCAAAGACGTGTCTTCCAAAGCCAGTAAGGATTTGAAAGACAAAAACGCATCACCTGCCAAGAAATCCGCGGCGGCGTCGACTCTTTCGAAGTCTTCGGACAAGAAAGAGAAGAAGGAAAAGAAAGACACCGAGCCAAAGAAATCAGCGAAAAAAGCCGATAGCAAGCCGGAAAAAACCAAGAAGTCAGACAAGGCTGAAAAGCCAGCGAAAAAGAAAAAGTGATACGCGCTGTCCGCTAGGGCGTCATGCCCTAGCTTCCTTCCTGCTTTTAACCCTCAACGCCAGCCCAGCTCCGGCGCGACATGCGTGAGGATGGATTCGATGACGTGCGCGCAGTATTCGACGCCCAGTTGATTGGGAATGGTCAGCAGCAGGGTATCCGCCGCTGCGATGGCTTCATCCTTGGCGAGCGCGGCGATCAACGCCTCGGGCTCGGCGGCGTAGCTGCGACCGAAGACGGTTTGGATGTCGCCGTCGAGGAAACCGATGGTGTCTTCGGTTTCGGTCTCTCGGCCGAAGTACAGGCGGTCCTGGTCGTTGGTGATGGCGAAGATGCTGCGGCTGACCGACACCCGAGGCTGGCGCGTATGGCCGGCGGCGGCCCAGGCGTCACGGTAGGCGCGGATCTGCTCGGCCTGCTGGATGTGCAAGGGGCGACCGCTTTCGTCCACTTTCAGCGTCGAGGTCTGCAGATTCATGCCCATTTCGGCTGCCCACACCGCCGTCGCGTCGGAGCCTGAGCCCCACCAGATGCGGTCGCGCAGGCCTTCGGAATGCGGCTCGAGACGCAACAACCCCGGCGGGTTGGCGAACATTGGCCTTGGGTTGGGCTGGGCAAAGCCCTCGCCGCGCAGCAACTCATAGAATTCTTCGGTGTGACGGCGCGCCAGGTCGGCATGGGTTTCGCCCGGAGCGGGTGCGTAGCCAAAATGCCGCCAACCGTCGATCACCTGTTCGCCCGAGCCACGGCTGATGCCCAGTTGCAACCGGCCCCCGGCAATCAAATCCGCCGCGCCGGCATCCTCGGCCATGTAATGCGGGTTCTCGTAGCGCATGTCGATGACGCCGGTGCCGATTTCGATGCGCTGGGTTTTGGCTCCGATGGCGGCCAGCAGAGGGAAGGGCGAGGCCAGTTGCCGGGCGAAGTGGTGGACACGAAAAAACGCACCGTCGGCCCCCAGTTCCTCGGCCGCCACCGCCAGATCGATGGATTGCAGCAGCACATCAGCGGCTGAACGGGCTTGCGAATGGGCCGCCGCGGTCCAGTGCCCAAAAGAGAGGAAGCCGATTTTTTTCATGGGAGGTTCCGTGTTGAGAAATGGTCCGTCGCAGAGTGAGTCATGGGATCGACTCCGGTGGGCGACGAGTCGCACTAATCTACGGCGGGATGTCCCCGGACTGTAGCGCCCTTTGCGTTGTTTCAGAATTAACCATTGGTTTGTAATGGGCTGGGCGAGTGGGTAACGGCGGCTGGCGGCTGGTGCGGGTCGTTGGCCTCTGACTGGGCGAACGTCCGTCTGTCAACGACGGAAAATACCGTTTGTCTCATCGGAAATTTACAGCGAGGAGGAGGCGATCAAGCATTTGACATACGAGCCGTATCCTGTATTTTTACGGCCATACACGGCGTATGTCAGCGGCAAAGTCTAATCAGGCAAGGCCAAAAAGCTGTCCGCCGACACTCTTTCACTGGGATCGATCGTTAACCATGCAAGACTTCAAAGAGCACCGCGGCTATTCGGCCATGTACCGCGAAGGGCACCTGACGCTGGGGCTTTTCTTCGCGATTGAGTCCTACAGCGGGGCCGTCCCGCAGATGGACATCGCGCAGCAGATCAGCACCGCGCAGATGGCCGAACGCTACGGATTTTCAGCGCTGTATTTCAGGGACGTTTTTCTGAATGTGCCGTCGTTCGGCGACGTCGGCCACATACATGACCCGTGGGTGTTCATGGGCTATGTGGCGGCGCAGACCAGCCGCATCGCGTTGGCCACCGGCAGCATCGTTTCGACCTTGCGGCACCCCTTGCACCTCGCCAAGTCGGCGGCCTCGGTGGACAGGTTGTCGGGGCAGCGCCTGGTGTTGGGGCTGGCCACCGGTGACCGGCCCAGCGAATTCTCGGCGTTTAACACCGCGATCGAAACGCGCCAGGAATCGTTCGCCGAAGCCTTGGCCGTGATGCGTCGAGTGTGGAGCGAAGATTCGCCGCGCATCTCCACGCCGAGGGTCGAGATGTCTGGCGCCGACCTGCTGCCCAAGCCGCTGTTGGGCAACATTCCGGTAATGGTCACGGGGCACTCGCGGCAATCCCTGGAGTGGATCGCCCAGCATGCCGACGGCTGGCTCTACTACCCGCAGGACGTGGTGCAACAAGCCGTGACGATCCGCAACTGGCGCTCGATGACTGAGGGCTTCAAGCCATTCTCGCAGTCGCTTTATATCGATCTCTCGGCTGACCCGGCGGAGCAGCCGACGCCCATTCAATTGGGTTTCCGCTCGGGGCACCGCTTCCTGATTCACTACTTGCAATCGTTGCGCGAGATCGGCGTTAACCACGTGGGTTTGAACCTCAAGTATGGTCGTCGCCCGGCGCACGAAGTGGTTCAGGAATTGGGTGAGTTTGTGGTGCCGCATTTCGCCACGGCGCTGGATGCTGAGCCGACGCCGTAACGCTACAGACTGTCGCCAGCCTCAGAGCTGCCCGTCAAAGCGCTTCAACGAAAACGCCGACAGGTCCAGATCACTTTCGCCGCGTAGGCACCATTGCGCCAGCGCTTCACCCAGCGCAGCCGAATGTTTGAATCCGTGGCCGGAGCAGGCGGACACCACCAAGGTATTCGCCAGGCGTGGATGCTCATCGATGATGAAGTCGCTGTCCGGCGTGACGGTGTAGGGGCACACCGCCGATTTCACTACCCGCGAGGTTACGCCGGTGATTTTGCCGCGGACCTGGGTGTTGAACATTTCCCGTTCTTCGGCGGCGGAGACGGTTCTGTCCAGGGTGTCGGGCATTGATTCTTCCAGGTATTGCTCCGTGGCGATTTTCAGGCTGCCTTCGCCGGGTATCGGCGGGAAGCCGTAATTCATGTCGTCGTCCGTTGGCCCGTGGCTAAGGATGAAGGTCGGCGACGGCTCGGCAAACTGCGCGTCTTGCTCCAGCTCGAACCAGAACAGCTTCTGGCGACAGACGCGCAACAAACGGTCGAAGGGCGCCCCTAATAATTCCCGGGACCACATGCCGGCGCTGACCACCACTTTGCCTGCCAGAATCGTGCGCTGGTCGGTGGTGATGGTCACGCCTTGCTCGCCTGACGCGAGGTTGATCACGGTTTCACCTTTGAACAGCGTCGCCCCCTGTTGTTCGGCGAGATCGAGCTGCACGGCAATGCACCGCTCAGGCCGAAGGTAGCCACCGCTGGGTTCGAAGTAGCCGATAGCGTCGTCGAGCACCGTAGAAAACTGCGGGAATCGTCGACGAATCTGCGCCGCCGACAGCACTTCGTGCTCGATGCCCGTCGCTTGGGCCAGCTTGATGGTGCGTTGGGTGAAGTCGTCTTCACCCGTGACGTTCTGCTCGGGGTTGGAGCTGTACACCAGCACGCCACACTGCTCGAACAGCGCTTCACCGGACAAGGCTTCGAGTTCTCGCCACAGCGTGTGGGAGCGACGGACGATCGGTAAATACTGCGCGCCTTCACCAACCGACAGTCGGGTAATCCGCGTATCGCCATGGCTGGAGCCCAAGGTGTGGGGCGGGTGATGCCGGTCAATGCCGATCACCCGAACCCCGGATTTCGCCAACTGATAAACCGTCGCGGCACCCATGGCACCCAACCCAAGCACCGCTACTTCGCACCGCTCCATCGACTGGTTTTCCTCGCAAAATGGCTAAAGTTTTTTGCAGGCGTCCAGCGTGAGGCCACGCCTGAATGCGCCTAGTCTATGCCGTCTGCGGCATTCAGGGCGGTGCTTTTCTGAGAGGCCGTCCGCAAGAACGGACTCAGACAGTTCACACCCCTTGCTGCTGATGCCGCCATTCCTGAGTGCGGCCGCCATAGCCATACGCCGCTGCGCGGGCGTCGATGAGGTGCACGTAGGACACCTCGTGCAGGTCTGGCAATAGCGCCCTCATCGCGGCATGAACCTCCAGCAGAAACAGTGCTTTTTCCTTTTTGGTATTGGTCTCGTCGGTGATGCTGATGTCCAGATGGAACGCGCTGCCGCCTGCTTGCGATAAGGGTTGCCCGGCGATAAACCAGTCTTCGGCGGCAATGTACTGGAGAGTTGTTGCCATGAGTTCGGGCTGTTTGCCCAGGATTTCAGCGGTGAGCCGGTTGATGGCGGCTATGGCGTGCTGACCCAGTTCGGAGTTGCGCGGGCCGGACAGTTTGAGGGTGATGGAAGGCATGCAGATGTCCTCGCGGTTGGTTGGTGAGGCCATTCTGCGAGGGTTCTTTCCATTGGAAAAGCCGTAAGATACGATGCTTGTCATCGGCTTATCGGGTGGATAGACATGCGTGGCTTTGATTTCGAACAACTGAAAACACTGGTCGCGGCGGTTGATGCGGGCAGTCTCTCGGCAGCGGTCGCGACGCGACTTCTCTCGCAGTCGTCGCTGAGTGAGCAGCTGCGCAAACTGGAAGAGGCCGCCGGCGAGCAGCTTCTGGTGCGCAGCAAATCGGGTGTGCGGCCTACCGCAGCGGGCGAGCGCATGGTCATGCATGCACGCAAGATATTGGCCTTGGCCGATGCCGCGTGGCGCGACATGCACGACACGCCGCTCGAGGGCGAACTTCATCTGGGCATCTCCGATTACTTCCGGCCGGGTCAGCTCGTGCAGCTGTTGGCGCGCATCGCGCAGCAGTACCCCGGTTTACGCCTGCGGACACAGGTCGGCAAAAGCGATGAGCTGCTGGCCGCTTACCGCAGCGGTACGCTGGACCTGGCGATCGTCATGCGGATGGTCGGTACCGTGCCTGGCACCGCCGACGACGCACAGGTACTGCGGACCGAGCCGCTGATGTGGGTGATGGCGAGCGGGCAGACCATCACCGCGCTGCCGAAAACCGTCGAACTGGCCCTGTTGCCCGAGACCTGTTCGCTGCACCGCTTGGTCCGCCAGCAACTCGACACCCATCGCGTTCCGCACGTTGTCGCGCACATCGCCTCAGGCGTCGGCGGCTTGCAGGCGGCGTTAGGAGCGGGGCTGGGGATTGGTTGCCTCAATGCATCGGCGGTGGTCGGCGCCAACCTGGTGGAAGTGCGCGAGGGCCTGTTGCCCCCGCTGCCCGAGGTCGAATTTGTGCTGCTGACGGCGGAGCAGGGCCCGGCGAAAAACAGCGAGCGATTGAAGGGATTGGCTGAGGTGATTGCGGTGGCGCTAAAGCCGTAGAAGCAATCGATCGGTGCACGTTGGTTCTGGGCTCTCTCGCAGTCCTGGGGAAGAGAGTCATCGTCTACGAGCGGACGTTGGAACTCACGATCATCCAACGGTGGTCAGTGAGTTCCATGCGGTGAGCGCGCTGCGGGCGATTTGCTCCAGGACCTGATGACTTGCACCGTCGCGAGCCTGGATCGACATGCCTTGTTGAACCGTCAGGAAAAATCGCGCCAACGCGTCGATGTTTACTTTCCCGTCAATCTCACCGCTCGCGACACCTTGCGCCAGTTTCTCGGCCAGAAGCTCCAGATTGCGCACTCTTCTGGCAGAGACCTCCGTTGCAAGAACGGCGCTGGCCGGCGTCGAGTGCAAGGTGGCCAGGGTGATGAAGCAGCCGCTGGGTTTATCCAGCGTGCTGAATTGCAGGGCCGAGGTCATCAGGAACGCTTCTACAGCGCCATAGGCCGAAGTCGCGGCGAGCGTTTCCTGCCAGACCGCAGCGCCATCGGTGGCGTTGTACAGCTCTATCGCTTCTCTGAACAACCGTTCCTTGGAACCGAACGCCGCATACAAGCTCGGCGAGCCGATGCCCATAGTGGCCGTCAGATCTGCCATTGAGGCGCCTTCGAATCCCTTTTCCCAGAACAGCCGCATTGCCTTCGCAAGAATTTTGTCTTTATCAAAATTCCGGGGTCGCCCACGAGCCGCCATGTGCTGCCTCCATTTATGTGTAGATCGCCATATAAATCATTGACGCGCATTTTGCGCTGATTATATTCTGTGTCGACTGTTATAAAAATAGAGGATCCAAGATGTCATCACTCATTGGAAAACGCGCATTGGTTACCGGTGGAAGCCGTGGCATCGGCGCAGCGATTGCTCGCAGGCTCGCGGCCGAGGGCGCCGATGTGGCGATCGCCTACGAGCAATCCGCGGCTGCCGCTCAGGTCATTGTTGAAGAATTGCAACAGGCCGGCCGCCGTGCGGTGGCGATCCAGATGGACGCCGCCTCGCCAGATTCGATCCAGCAGGCCGTCGATCGCGCCGCCGCGGAACTGGGCGGTCTCGATATCCTGGTCAACAACGCGGGCATCATGCGCGCCGGCCCACCTGAAACGATGAGCCTCAAAGACATCGATGACACCCTGGCGGTCAATATTAGAGCGGTGTTGCTGGCGTCCCAGGCAGCGCTGGCTTATCTGCCCAGCGGCGGCAGGATCATTTCCATCGGCAGCAACCTTGCCGAGCAAGTTCCAACCGCCGGGCTCAGCCTGTACTCAATGAGTAAAGCCGCGCTGATTGGCTGGACCAAAGGCTTGGCACGCGACCTCGGCCCGAGAGGTATCACGGTCAATGTCGTGCACCCAGGTTCTACGGAAACTGACATGAACCCGGTAGACGGTCCGACGGCTGAAGGCCAGCTCAGTCGCATGGCGATCAAGGCTTACGGCCGCGCGGAGGACGTCGCGGCGCTGGTGGCATTTGTGGCGGGAGACGAGGCTCGCTCAATCAATGGCAGTGGTTTGACCATCGACGGCGGTGCCAACGCCTGAACATCGGCACCCATCTTTGATGAGGCAAGACTCAAGCCGTTGCGCTGGGCACTTGTCGTTCTTTTACCCCCGACACGAAGGGAAAGGCCATGTTCGACAAACTGATGAAAGTCGCCGCACTTGCGCTCGCCATGCTGCTAGCTGCACCTGCATTCGCAGCCCTTGACGATCAAGAGTTTCCGGCACCCAAGGGCTTCACTCCCGCGTATCAGACAGTGGATGGCGTCAAAATCCATTATCTAAAAGGTGGCCAAGGACCACTGGTGTTGCTGGTCCACGGCTTTGCCCAGACCTGGTACGAGTGGAATCAGCTCATGCCGCTACTGGCGAAAAACCGCACGGTCATTGCGATCGACTTGCCCGGCCTGGGCCAGTCAGAACCGCCGAAGTCCTATCTGGGGCAAGACGTTGCCAACCTGATTTACAAGTTTGCCAAGTCCCATAGCCCGAATGAGCCGATGGATCTGGTTTCCCATGACATCGGCAATTGGAACACCTTCCCAATGGTCGCCCAGCATCAGGCAGACTTCAAACACGTGGTGTTCATGGAGGCGCCACTGCCCGATGAAGGCCTGTACACGTTTCCATCCTTCACTCCGCAGGGTGAATCGCCCATGTGGCATTTCAGCTTTTTTGCAGCCGGCAATAACCTCGCAGAAACGCTGGTGGCAGGCCGAGAGTTAGCCTTCTTCGATCACTTCATCAAATCACACGCGGTCAACAAATCAGTCTTCACCCCCGAACTCATCGGCCTCTACGCGAAATCCTACGCCAAGCCTCATTCGTTCCACGCGGCGATGGAGTATTACCGCGCGCTACCGGAAACCCAAAAACGCAACATTCCACTGTTTAAAGACAAGTTGACCATGAAGACGATGGCCATCGGTGGTGGTTCGCCGGTGTCGGTCGGTCAGTTTCAACTCGATCAACTCGCCAAGTACGCAAGCGACATGAAGGGTGTCGTCATTCCCAATTGCGGCCATTGGCTGCCCGAAGAGTGCCCGGCACCGCTCAACTCAACCATTATCGATTTCCTGTCTGATAAATAAGCATGACCACTGCCGGGTCTTAGCCCGGCAGTCCCTGGGCAGCTAAGTTCATTGGTTACCAATGGCATCGCATGCCCCAAGAATCATCCTGGAAACGCACCCATCGCGACCTTGGTTATTTCAAGCAAGCGGCTTCTGGAAGCGCCGTCTCGCGCCTGGATCGCCATGCCACGGAACAGCGTATTGAAAAACGCCGCCAGCACCTGAGTGTCCAGCTCGTCGGCAATCTGGGCATCGCGTTGGCCTTGCGCAAGGCGTTCAGCCATTGCGTGCTCGGCCGACGTGCGGTGCTCGGACATCATCTCCCGCAACGTTTCATGCCCGGGCGGGACATGCAGGGCTGCTGCTGAAATCATGCAGCCCAAGGGACAATTTTCGCGGGTGTAAAGCGTCGCGGTCTCCTCGAATAACCGGGTGAAGGCCGCGCGTACGTCAGTCTCGCAGGACAAAATGTTGGAAAACCATGCCCCCGTTTCTCGCACATAGGCATCGGTCGCTTCGCGGTACAGGGCTTCCTTGGTCTTGAACGTGTTGCGAAAGCTCGATGCGTTGATGCCCATGGCCGTCGCCAGCGCTTCAAACGATGCGCCTTCGTAACCGCGTTCCCAAAACAACAGCATCGCTGCCTGGACGGCGGTTTCGCGATCGAAGCCAGAAGGGCGTCCGCGCTGGCGTTTAGGGCTCGCTTCTATTTCTGATGTCGTCACTTCATATTCCCGTTGACGGATGGTAGTTCGTGCTCCTACGATAGTTTATTGAAGTCATGGCTTCAATAATAAATTCCCGTCGATTAACGCTCGTCAGAGGCTGTGTTTGCACGAGTCTCGACGCGCCAGGAAACCTGTGATGCGATCAGTTGAACTGCGAAACTACGGCAATCCCACTCAGAACGTTGTAGTGATTGACCTGCCTGAACCCGATGCGCCGGGTGAGGGTGAGATCCTGGTAGGCATGGCCTATGCCCCTGTCAACTTGAACGACATTCTCGTCCTTCAAGGCGTCTTTCCGGTGCATCCGCCATTGCCAAGCCCAGTCGGCAACGAAGGCGTCGGACGCGTGCTGGCAGTGGGTAAAGGCGTGGCGCACCTTTCGGTTGGCGATGTGGTGGTCTTGCCGCTCTACAGCTTTACCTGGCGCGAACGCTTGCTGGTGCGCGCGTCCAGCGTAGTTGCCGTGACGCACAGCGCGTACCTCCAGCAACTCGCCATGCTGCGCATCAATGGCGTCACGGCTTCCTTGCTTCTGAGTGAGTACGTCGATTTGCAGCCCGGTGACTGGGTTGTGCAAAACGCCGGCAATTCGGCCGTTGCCAGGACAGTGACGGCGATCGCCAGATCGAGGGGCGTGAAAACCATCAACCTGGTTCGCCGCGCTGAAGTCATCGACGCGGTGCTTGCCGCCGGGGCGGACGCGGCCTTTGTCGACAACGACGAGTCGCTCGAACGTATCAGGGCCTTGGTCGGCGAGCAGGGCATCAAGCTCGCGCTCGATGGCGTCGGCGGCGCTGCAGCGGGGCGCCTGGCCGCGACGCTGGGCACGAATGCAACCATGGTCAGCTACGCCACGTTGGGCGGCGATGTGGTGTCGAGCGTCAGCGTTCTCGACATCATCTTCAAGGACCTGACCTATCGCGGTTTCTACCTGGACAAGCACGAATACGATGCCGCAGTGCCGGCCATCATTGCGCAGACCGCCAGCCTTGTCGCGACGGGCGATCTGCATGTTCCCATCGCCGCCATCTACGCCCTGGAAGACGTGTGCCAAGCCATCGAGCACGTACAGCGGGGCGGCAAAGCCTTGCTGGAATTCAAAGGAAATCCCGCCGAATAGATCGCAGGACTCAACTGATAACCATCACTTACGCCGACTCTAGAGGCACAGGCTTTCCTGCCGCGTGCCACTCTCAATATCAAGGATTAACTGAATGAAAATTGCGTTCATCGGTGGCGGACAGTTGGCTTCGTCCGTAGCGGTTCTGGCCAGAGCCAAAGGGCATGACTGCGTTTTTGGCGTGAGAAATCCGGCGAAAACGGGCTTTCTGGAGTTTCCTCGCACCGGGTATGACGAGGCTATCGCTGGCGCAGACATCGTCATCATTGCCGTGCCTTATCTGGCGACGGGGGAGGTGTTGCCTCCGCTGGCGGCGGCTCTGGCGGGTAAGGTTGTCATCGACACCACTAACGCGGTCAAGGAGGACTGGTCACCGCTACCGACGGGCGAGGAGAACTCCGGTGCCGAGCGCATTCAGGCGCTGCTGCCAGAGGCTTACGTTGCCAAGGCGTTCAACACCATTTTCGCTGAAGTCATCCACCCCCATCGGCTTGACCGCGCAGGGCACAAAATCAGCTTGTTCGTCGCCAGCGACCACCCGCAGGCGACGCGTACCGTCATGGCGTTTGGTGCGCAGATCGGCTTTGACGCCATCAACGCAGGCCCGCTGAAATCAGCCCGTTACCTTGAGGCCATCGCGCATCTCAACTTGCAACTGGCATTTGGTGAGGGCGACGGTATGAACACGGCGATTATCTACCACCGCGCCCACTGAATCTTCCGGCAGTGCCATCTGCGTCGCTCTGCTGCTCAAGAACTGCGCACCGCCGGATCGCAATACTCCATCAGCAGTTCCGTCAGCAGCCGTATCTTGCGCGCGAGGTGCTGGCCTGGCGGGCGCACCACATAGGCACCGGCCGGAGGAGGCGGGTAGCGGGTCATGATCGGCACCAGTGCGCCGCTGGCCACGTAGTCTTGGGTGATGCAGTCGGGCAAGTAGGCGACCCCCAGCCCGGCGACGGCGGCGGAAACCAGGGCGGAGGCATTGTCGGCCTTGAACTTGCCCCGCGGGTGCACCGTGACGGTGTTTTCGCCGTCCATGAATTGCCAGGATTCCGTGCCCTGCATCAGCGCCTGATGCGCCAGCAGTTCATCCGGCGATTGCGGCGCGCCGTGCGCCGCAATGTAGCCGGGGCTGGCGACCAGACTGCCGAGCATCGGCCCGATACACCGGGCGATGAGCGTGGAGTCCTTCAGGTAACCCACGCGTATCGCGCAGTCGTAGCCTTCCCCGATCAGGTCGACAAAGCGATCGCTGTAGCAGGTCTGGATATGCAGTTGCGGATGACGGCGCGCCATTTCCGCGAGCATCGGCGCGAAGAAGGTTGGGCCGAACGTCATTGGCGCGGAGATGCGTAACCGGCCACACAGCTCATCGCTGGGCGAGATCGCCTGCCTGGCCGTCTCGAGTTCGGCGCAGGCCCGCACGGCATAATCGCGCAGGGTTGCTCCGGCTTCCGTCAGCGCCGCGCCCCGGGTGCTCCGCGCCATCAGTTGCACACCCAGTTCCGCTTCGAGTCGGGCGAGCCGACGGCTGACGATCGACTTGGTGACACCCAGCCGCAGCGCCGCCGGGGAAATGCCTCCCGCGTCCGCGACCTCGATGAAGGTCTGCAGGTCTTCTGTGTCCATTGTTACGCTCCCCATTGTGCGACGTTGCCCAGCCGCAGGCGTGAATAGTGTTGTGATTAAACCGACTGCCGCAGCCGTCATCACGAACTGACAGCGCCGGTCCGGTCCTGTTCGTGCAGCCAGTCAGCGCGATAAACCTGTTGCCGGTCACTGACCGGTTGCAGGCCGAATTCCCGTTTGAATGCGCGTGAAAAATCGGAGCTGGACGTGAAGCCGCAGCAGATGGAAATGTCGATGACGCTGATCGTGGTCTGCCGCAACAGGGCCCTGGCTTTGTGCAGCCTCAGGCTTCGGTGATAAGCCTGCGGCGTGCTGTTCAGGTGAGCGCTGAACAGGCGCCGGACTTCTCGATCGGAGATGTTTTCAGCCTTGGCCATTTCGGCGACATCCAGGTGACGATCCAGATTGCGCGCCAGAAATTCCAGGATCCGCACTAGCCGTGGGTGCTTGATGTTGAAGCGCTCGCGGGTATCGGCTCGCTGTGGAGACTGGCCTTCCCGCGCCCGGCGATGGACAAAGCCGTCCGCCACCGCCGTCGCGATCCCGGGGCCGTGCTGTTCTTCAATGAAATACAGCATTAAGTCCAACGCGGCGGAAGCACCGGCCGCGGAAAACCGCGAGCGGTCTACTTCGAAGAGGTTGGTTGAGATGTTGACCTTGGGAAATGTCTCGACAAAGCCTTCCAGGTTTTCCCAATGAATGGTTGCCTTGTAGCCATCCAGAAGGCCGGCACTGGCCAGCACATAGGTGCCGGTTTCCACCCCGCCGATCCTGACGCCGAGCCGCGCCTGCTTTTTTAACCACCTGACAATCTTCGGCGTCGTGTAGCGATGCGGATCCCAGCTGCTGCAGACGATCACCATCGCGCCGCCGTCGACGTCGCCAATGGCAGCGTCCACATTCAAGGACATGCCGCTGCTGGAGATCACCGGGTTGCCGTCCTGAGAGACAACCCGAATCTCATACACATTGCCGCCCAGAATCCAGTTCGCCTCGCGAAACGGTTCGATGGTGGATGCCAGGGCAATCATCGCGAACTGTTCCATCAACAGCACCGTGATGACGTAGGGTCCGGTTCGAGCAGGTTCAGCCGCCATGTTGGTCACCGTCGATAGCTCGTGGGCATACATCCTCAAGACAGCAACATTTGTGCCCGGAATGTATAGCCGTCGTCCGGAAATGTAGATTGCAGGCCGAGCCCGCGCTCAATACTCGATCCATTCCGTTCGATTGGGTGAGTGAGGCTTATGGCAACTGCAAGAAGTACACGCACTGCGCACCGTGCCAGCACGGTGAACAGCGTCTGGCCGAGCGCGACCCTGGAAAATTTCCATGAAGTCCCGGCCAGCGACAAAAGCGTTCCCGCGGCGTGGTGCTACACCGACCGGCTCTCGTATTTCCCCGGCGAAGTGGTACGGATCCACACATGCACTAGCATGGCTCATTACACCCTGAGCATTTACCGTGACGGCGCGACACAGCAGGAAGTCCATCGCGTTGAACACATTGAGGGCCGTTATTACCCGACGCCGGCTGATTGTTCCGTCAACGGCTGTCACTGGCCGGTCGCGCAACAATTCCAGCTCCCTGCGGATATCCAGAGCGGCGGATACATCGTGCATATCGAGGGCTATGACGACGATGCCTGCCGGATCGCACATCATTTTCCGTTCGTGATTAAAGCGCTGGCGCCATCCGCCACCGATGCCCTGTTGCTGGTGGCCTGCACCGCGACCTGGGTGGCGTACAACGACTGGGGCGGGTCGAATTACTACGAAGGCATTTGCGGCCCCGGTGCCGATGAGCCGAGCCCCGTCGTCAGCACCCAGCGGCCCTTCAGCCGAGGCTTTGCCTGGTTGCCGGAAGGGGCGCCGAGAATCCCGCTGCGCACCCCGCCCAAACTCGGCGCCGCCCCGCGCTACCTCCATGCTGAGTGGGCGTATGCCAACGGCTTCAGCAAAAAGTACGCGTCGGCGGGGTGGGCGACCTATGAGCGGCATTTCGTGCAATGGGCCGAGCGCAACGGCTACACCGTGGATGTCGCCACCCAGCACGACCTGCAGACTGACGCGGGCCTCTTGAAAGACTACAAGTGCGTGGTGTTCGTCGGCCACGACGAATACTGGTCATGGGCGATGCGCGACGCCGTGGATGACTACGTGAATAACGGCGGGCATGTGGCGAGGTTTGCCGGCAATTTCACCTGGCAAATCCGCATGGAAGCCGAAGGCACACAGCAGGTTTGCTACAAGACCTCCGCCGACGCTCTGGACCCGGTGCGGAACACCGAAAACCAGCACTTGCTGACCACGGCCTGGGACGATTGCAACCTCGGCCGCCCCGGTACGCATACCTTCGGCTTGAACGGCACCACTGGCATCTACGCCGGTTGGGGCGCCTGTGTGCCCCGAGGGCCCGGCGGCTTCACGGTGTATCGGCCAGAACACTGGGTGTTCAACGGAACCGATCTGTATTACGGCGACCTGCTGGGCGCCGAGTCGAAAATATTTGGCTACGAAGTCGATGGCTGTGATTACACCTTCCGCCATGGGCTTCCCTACGCCACGGGTTCCGACGGCGCGCCTGACACTCTGCAAATTCTGGCCATGGGCCTCGCCACCACGTACGAAGCCGATCATAAAAACCCCGGCTCGGTGCTGTTTATTGCCGAACATGATCTGCACATGACGGCCCACCTGCACGAACGCAAAACCGACGAAAGCACCCTGGACAAATACCGCCGAGGGGCAGGAATGCTTGCGTATTTCGAACGCGGCAAGGGCGCCGTGCTGAACGCTGCGAGTTGTGAGTGGGTGGCCGGACTGATCGATCACGATCCCTTCGTGGAACGCACCACGCGCAACGTTCTCGACCGGTTCGTTCACGACATCACTTGACCCACCTGTTCACTCATTCTTACAGAAGAAACCACCATGAACTCAGGCACACGCAGCGGCAGTCTGGCCGGCATTACGGTTATTGATTTCGGGCACTACATCGCCGGTCCCGGCGCGGCGATGATGTTGGCGGATCAGGGCGCCGACGTGATCAAAATCACCCGGCCCGGCGCCGAGACAAGCCTCGATGGCGCCGACGCGGTCTTGAACCGAGGCAAGCGCAAGGTCGCGCTGGACCTCAAGTCTTCCGATGGGCTGGCGGCAGCCTTGGCGTTAATCGCCAGCGCCGATGTGTTGATCGAAAACTTTCGCCCGGGCGTGATGGAGCGCCTGGGTCTGGGCGAACAAACCCTGTCCGCGCTCAATCCGCAACTGATCTACCTGTCGCTTCCCGGTTTTTCCGCCGTCGATCAACAGTTCGCCGATATGCCCGCCTGGGAAGGTGTGGTCGCGGCCTCCATGGGCCAATTTACCGACATGGGCCTGAACCGGGTCTTGATGGGAATCGAGGCCTCTTATTCGCCGCTGACCCTGGCCTCGGCCTACGCCTCGGTGATCGGCGCGCTGTCCGTCACCCTGGCGTTAAGGGCCCGTTTGCACACCGGACGGGGAGATTTCATCGAAGTCCCGCTGGCAGCGGCGTTGATGGAAGGACTGGTTTATAACTCGCTCGGCATCGAAAACTTGCCCACTCGTTACAAGTCACTGCGCGAACTGGAGATCGAGCGTCGGCGCAACAATAATCTGCCGATGAACCTGCGCTACGAAGATTTGCAGGCGTTTCTCGACCCGTTCTATCGCTCCTACACCTGCCAGGATGGCCGACCGTTTTATGTGGTCAGCGAAGCCCACGCCACCCACTCGATTCGGGCGCTGCAGGTGTTGGGGTTGTGGGACGAGATGCAGGCTGCCGGCGTGCCTGTCGCTGATCCGTATTTGTCCGTCAGGGAGTGGCCGGAAGGCGTGAACTGCACGCTCAAGGCTTATCCCATTGCGGAACCCTGGGCGGGGTATCTGTCGCGCAAAATGGCCGAAAGATTCCTTACCAAGGACAGTTTTGAATGGGAGAGGTTATTCGGCGAGGCCGGGGCGCCGGCGGCCGCTCACCGCACCACCCAGGAGTGGCTGCATTCAGAGCATGCCCGAGCGTCCGCCCTGGTGATGACGGTGAACGATCCGGAATTGGGCGACATGCTTCAGCCGTGTCCGGTGGCCTGGCTGGAGAGCGAGAAGGGGCGGTTCGCCATCGGCTCCGCGCCGGAGCAGGCATCGGCGCCCGTGAAAACTTCACCTACCGAATCGCCTCGCGAAACACCCCCCAACGACGTGGCACAAACACCGTGGCTGGCGGGCATCACCGTGCTCGACATGACCAACGTCATCGCCGGTCCCACCATCGCCGGCACGCTGACCCGCTTCGGTGCCCGCGTGATCAAACTCGATGCCGCGCAACCGACCTTCGACCCTTGGAACACGGTGGCCTGTGGGCTGTACGCCAACCTCGGCAAGGAAAGCCTGCTGGTGGACGTGAAAACTCCAGAAGGGAAAGAGATTCTCCGGGATTTAATTCGCACCGTGGACATCATCACCATCAACGCCACCAGCCAACAACTTGAGGCCTTGGGGCTGACGCAACAACAACTCGACGCCATCAACCCACGGGTCATTCTTTGTCACCTGGACGCCTTTGGCGGGCCGCAGCATGGTCCGCGCAGCGACTATCCCGGTTACGACGACTTGGTCCAGGCCTCAACCGGTGTGATGGAGCGTTTTGGCGGCTCGATGAGCACCGTGGAAGAGCACGCGCATTTCGGCACCATTGATGTCCTGGCCGGGTTTTGCGGTGCCTTCGCCACCGCCATGGCCCTGTTGCAGCGGGAAACCACCGGCAAGGGCGATATCGCCAGAACATCCCTGGCGGCGGCGGGTCAATGGCTACAGTCACGCTTCATGTACGACTACGACGGCCGCCCGCCTTTCAACGAAGCCCGCGGCCGGGAGGTAAAAGGCGAGGGCGCCTGGTATCGCTGCTACAAAGCGTCTGACAGCTGGTTTTTCCTGGCGGCGCCTACTCTGGAGGTGAAGAACCTGATGTCCTCTTCACTGTTGGCCGCCGCCGCCGAGATCGACGAACAACGGCTTGAGCCCTGGCTGGAAACGCTGTTCGCGACCCAGCCAGTCAAGTTTTGGAGAGCGCATTTGCGCGAATTCAACGTGGCTGTGCAAGCGCTGGCGTCATTGGCCAACGTCCGGGACGGCAGCATTGGCAGGCCGTCCGCCGAGCACACCGTCACCTTCCACAGGGACCGTGAGCACCCGAGTGGACGCGCTATTGTGTACGTGGCGGCCACCGCTATCCGGCCGAAACGCGCGCCACTGGTGGCGCTGGCCGCCGCGGAAAAATACGGCAAGAGCACGGTCAGAATCCTGGGTGAATTGGGCTACTCCCAGGCGCAAATCGAGGGCCTGCGGCAACAAGGCGTGGTGTCCGAGACGTGGTCCAGACAGTATCTGCCTGACTGATCAGGTGCCCTGAAGCATTACCCGCAAACGCATTATTCCCGCAGTATCAACCAGCCGAGAGCAACCGATGAACATGATCAAGAACAGTCTGTGCGCAGCGTTGATGGTGGCCAGCAGCACGCTTTGGGCGGCTGAACCGGCCGCTTGTAAATCAGTCCGTCTGGGCGCGGTGAACTGGACGGACGTGGTGGCCAGCACGGCGATCACCCAAGTGCTCCTGGAGACCTTGGGGTATCAGGTCAAGCAAACGTCCGCCTCGCAGCAGATCGTGCTCGGTAGCATGGCCGATAAGAAGCTCGATGTTTTCCTCGGCTACTGGCAACCCACCATGCAGGCGGTGGCGGGGCCGTACCTGGAGAAAAAACAGATCGAAGTCATCGAACCGCCAGCACTGCCCGATGCTCAATCCACCTTCGCGGTGCCCGTTTATGTGTATGACGGCGGGCTGAAAACCTTCGACGACATCGCCAAGTTCAAGGACAAGCTGAGCAACAAGATCTACGGCATCGAACCGGGCAGCGGCGCCAACCGCATCACCGGTACCATGATCAAGGACAACCAGTTCAATCTCAGTGGTTTCCAGTTGGTCGAGTCCAGCGAGGCCGCCATGCTCTCGGCGGTCAAACGCGCGGTGTCGCGCAAAGAGTGGGTGGTGTTCATCGGTTGGAAACCGCACCCGATGAACCTGCAGATCGAAGGCATGAAATACCTCACCGGTAGCCAGGATGCCTTCGGTCCCAACGAAGGCGCGGCCACAGTGTCGGCCATGACCACCGCCGGCTACAGCGAGCAATGCCCGAACGTGGGCAAGCTGCTGCATAACCTCAAGTTCACCAGCGATCACGTCAGCGAAGTCATGGCCTCCATCCTCGAACGTACCAAACCCGAGGAAGCCGCCGAGGCCTGGCTGAAAAACAATCCGACGGCGTATGCACCTTGGCTGGCGGGCGTGACCACGGTCGATGGCAAGGATGGCCTGGCTGCCGCGCAGGCGAAACTCAAATAGCGATTCCAAAAACGCCGCCAGGATTCGCGTTCCGTTGGCGGCCGTGGGTTTTCCGAAAAGTTTCAACTATGACGGCGTCACTGCTGCGTTGCGGGTGAATGCAGACCTGCATAACCCGCTGCTTTGCGTCAGCAGTGCGTGGGATGTGGCCTCCGGCAACCTGTCACTTCCTGGCACTTGGTCCGCCGACTGAAGGTGCGGACGAGAACATGAAGCGCGCATTGAAGTCTGCGACCTGCTTCACTCCCGCCCCTCACTAAACGCCGGCACGGTAAAGCAGAATTCCGCACCCTTGCCCGGTTCGCTTTGGGCGAAGATGCGGCCGCCGTGAGCTTCGACGATGCCTTGGGTGATGTACAAGCCCAGGCCGCTGCCGGTGGGGTTGCCTTCTTTGACGGTCCAGTAGCGGTCGAAGACGTGGGGCAGTTGTTCCTGGGGAATGCCTTCGCCGCTGTCGCGCACGGTGAAGATGATGTCGTTGCCCACGCACTTGGCATGGACGCCGATGGTGCCCAGGCGCGGGGTGAATTTGATGGCGTTGCCGACCAGGTTCGACAGCACCTGGAACAGCCGCTCGGGGTCGGCGTGGATGCGCAAGTCCGGGTCGGCCTCGAACGAGATGCTGATGTTTTTGTCCATCGCCAGCGGCGAAAGCAGTGACTGCGCTTCTTCGAACATCTGGCTGACGTCGAGTTTCTGCGGGGTGATGGTGTAGCGGCCGGCGTCGATTTTTGAAGTGTCGAGCAAGTCTTCCAGCAGCGTGTTCATGCGTCCGGCTGCTTGCTGCATGGTGTCGATCGCCGTGGAGATGCGCCGCGAGGTGTGCGGGCCGTCAGAGCTAAAGGCCTTTTGCATCATGCCGCAGAGCATCGAGATCACGGTCATGGGGTTGCGCAGGTCGTGGGAGACCACCGCCACCAGTTCGTCGCGGGCGCGCACGGCTTCCTGCTCGCGTCGCACCTGGCGGGCCAGGTCGTTTTCCAGTGCCGAGCGGCGCAAGTCGTTGGCGGCGAACACGTCACCGTGGCTCCACTTGGTGGAGATCCCGGCCATTTCCACTTTCCAGATCTCAAACGAAGTGCGCGGGCGCAGGCGCAGGCCGGCGTCGGAGTTTTCCAGGTCGAGGGGCTTGCGTGGGTCGCCGCTCCAGTTGATGTTTTCCTTCACTTCCGGGCGGAACCACATCACGCCGTTGGCCACCGGTTTGGGCAGGCTCATGGCGAGCACGCCGCTGGCCACTTGCTGGAACTGCGCGGCCGGCGGATATACGGTGGACAGCTGATGACTGGCGAACACCGGCTCGCCGTTATCCTCCAGCCACTTGTGCAGGGCGCGGATTTCGTCGGGCTCCGGGCAGTTGCCGTAACGGTGCAGTTGCTTGTCTTCGATGATCGCAATGCCGCCGGCGCGGGTCAGCGCCATCAACACTTCGGGCTGGGTGGCGAGGCCGTCGAAGACATTTTGCGGCGAGTCGATCATCGCTTGATTGAGCAGCGCCAGGGCCTCGACTTTCTCTTCCCGCTGGCGGCTGATGTCCAGCGCTTCCATCGCGCTGATCTGCAGCGACAAGACCTGGCCGATGGTCTGGCACGCGGTGCGCAATTCGTGGGGAACGTGCAACGGCTGGCGATTGCCGCAACTGATCAGGCCCCAGAGCTTGTCGCCCTTGAGCAGGGAAATACTCATGGACGACAGCACACCCATGTTCTTCATGTACTGGCAGTGAATCGGCGACACGCTGCGCAGGGTGGCGAAGCTCAGGTCCAGCGGCGTTTGGGTGTCCGGGCGCAACTTCGGCACCAGCGGCACGGGCTGGTAATCGGCGTTGGGGATGATCCTCAGCCAATTGGTGCGGTACAGCTCGCGGGCCTGCTCGGGAATGTCCGATGCCGGGAAGAACAGGCCATTGAACACTTCCATCGACGGGTCGGACGCTTCGGCGATCACCTGGCCGTGACCTTCTTCTTCAAAGCGATAAATCAGCACCCGGTCGTAACCGGTCATCGCCTGAATTTCCTTGACGCTGATGTCGTACAGCGCTTGCAACGACGTGGCCGCTTGCAGGCGCGGCAGCATCCGCGCAAGGTTGGTGTTGGCGCCGGCGACGTTGCGCGGCTGGAAATTGTCGACATGGATTTCCAGTTCAACAATCAACACGCCCTGATGGCGGTGCAGCAAACCTTCGAACGACGTGCCGTTGAGGTGAAACAGCAGCGGCGGTGCGTCGGAGAAGGACGAGTACTGCAGCATCTCGCGCACGGCGGCGGTGGGCGCATCGCCGAGCAGGTTGTCCAGCGGCTGGCCGATCAGCGATTGCGGATCGCGGGCGAGCAAGGTCTCGACGTTGGCGCTGACCTGGATAATCTGCAGCGCCGGCTCGCTCACGGTCAGCAGCAAGCCGTGTGGCTGGATCGCGCCGGGGAAGCGGATCGGCTCGTCGGCACAGTTGGCCAACAGTTCTTCGAAGGCTTCTTTGTCTTGCGGAGTCATACCAGTACCTCTCGGCTTTCGAGCCAGCGCTCAAAACAACTGAATGTGGTTTGTGCGGCCGTGACGACGGCGGCACGCTCGGTGGCGTCCATGGGGCGGCTGCCCAGGTAGTCGATGAAGTCACGCCAGCGCCGTCCGGTGGCAGCGCCGTAGATGTCGAGGAACGCCGCGCCGTTGTCGGCATGCAGGTCCATGCGCGCGGCGATTTCCCGGCGCAGGATTTGCCCGCCCAGGGTCGCGCCTTCCACCACATACAACACCCCCAGGCACGCGGCGGAAGAGTCGATCACCGGCAGTTGCTGGCAGCGCGGCAGGCTTTGCACGGCCTCGACGGTTGCGCCCATGGTGAGCAGGTCGCGGCGCAGGGTGTCGGCCTTGAGACGGGGCATCAGGTCAAAGTCGGCGGGGAGGGCGGCGCTGTCCAGGATGGCTTCTTCCAACGGTTGATAAAAGCCGTAGTAGGCCTGCATCAGCTGTTCGAAGCCGCCAGAGTCGAGGGTGTCGGAAAAAAAAGGCAGGCGTTTTTCCAGGGCGATGTGCAGCTCGGCGGTACCAGCCCGCAGGTCTTGAAGCACGGGTGATACAAACATCTGTCTTTCGTTTGCCTGCATGTAAATCGCTCTTGCTGGGGCCGCCTGGGGCCATACGGGGTGAACACTGCATGGAGCACAATTTAACACTTCAAGCTCGGATCGGGACGGTTGAACGCGGTTTTGCGCAAAAGGGAACGCCGAAGGAAGTCCGAGTTCCAGCGACGTGGAAAGTTCGACCGGCCTGATGAAGCGCCAGCGGACGGGGCGGCAGTGGGCCGGTTACGCGGCGTCGAATCCACCCTCGGCGCTCGTGTCAAAGGTGCTTCATGAGGAATTCGGCAAATTCCCGGGCCAGTTGCGACGGTGCTTCCTGTGTCGGGAGCAAGAGTGCGATTTCGTATTTGATCGCGGGCGAGAAGGGCACCAGCACCAGGTTTTTGGTGAATGGGCGGCTGATCACCGGATCGACGATCCCGACGCCCATGCCCGCGCTCACCAATTCACACGCCGTGGAAAAGAATTCGGTCTCGGCCACCACGTTCCAGGCTGATCCATGCGCTGAAAAAGCCATCGCCAACTGCTGGTAGATGGGGTCGCCTTTGAATAGGGAAACGAAGGGCACCCCATCCAGGTCCGCCGGGGTAATTCGCTCGCGTTCTGCGAGGGGATGGCCTGGCGCGAGCATGCACTGACATTCGTACGAAATCACCCGCATGTTCGAGGACGGGTAGTCGAGGGGCAGCTCGGCGATGGCCAGGTCGAACTGTTGCGTGCCCATCAACTCACGCACGGATTGCGAGTTGCGGGTGATGATTTTCAGCTGCAGTCCCGGGCGTTCTTTCGCGAACTCGGCCATCAGGCGTGGCAGCAGACTGATCGAAAGGCTGGCATAAGCGGCAATGGCCAGATGGCCTCGTTTACCGGTGCGGATTTCCCGGGCGATGCGGTTGGTCTTCTCAACGGCCTCCAACGCCCGCTCAGCCTCGACGAAAAACAGCCGGGCTTCCGGCGTGGGCTGCAATCGGCCGCCTGTGCGCACAAACAATGTCAGGCCCGTCTCATGTTCCAGATTGGCGATGGTGCTGCTGACCGCAGGCTGGGAGATACCCAACAGCTCGGCCGCGCGCGTCATCGTGCCGTGAATCATCAACGTTCTGAAGCACTCAAGCTGACGGATTCGCATGCGTCACCCTATAGATTTGGCTTATACAGAGTCCAGTTTATATTATTGGTTTGCATAGTCATGCTGTGTTTTCCTTGACTCCAGACAGGCCGGTGCGCCGTTCATCAATCTGATGCAGGAGAAACAGCATGACCGCAGCAACGTCGATCCATCCCGGTACGTTGACTCGCTTGCCCGCGCGACGGGGCGTGGCGATCCGGTTGAGCCGCGGGCAAACCCTCAAGTTGATCAATACCCATGGCCAACAGGTCGTCGACACCTGGGCGTTCAATCCGGCGGACCTCTCGGAAACGATGTCGATGGAGCACAGCCGAGCGTTCTGGTTGAAGCTCAATCCCAGCGCGGGCGACAGTTTCCTCACTAACAAGCGGCAGCCCATTATCACGCTGGTCGAAGACACCTCGCCCGGTGTGCACGACACGCTGATCGCCGCGTGTGACCCGACGCGCTACGTGCACCTGGGGGTGGTCGGCCATCACGACAGTTGCAATGAAAACCTGTTTCACGCCCTCGAAACGCTCGGCCTGACGATCCGCGACACACCCAGCCCGCTGAACCTCTTCATGAATGTTCCGGTCCGCCAGGATGGGCGCATCGAGTTCGCCGCGCCCGTCAGTGAGCCAGGGCAGTACGTGTGCCTAAGAGCCGAAATGGACGCTATTGTGGTGCTTTCTGCTTGTCCTCAGGACATTACGGCAGTCAACGGCATGCAACCGCAGGACGTTCATTACAGCGTCTTCTAATCTCCGAGTACTTGCCGGCAGGTGTCGTTGGCCGGCAGGCATGAAATCCGTTTTCAGTGCACGACCACGTGTGCGGAGAAAGCCATGCGCAAAATACCTCCACTCAATTCCGTGCGAGCGTTTGAAGCGGTAGCACGTCACCAGAGTTTTTCCGCGGCGGCCAATGAGCTTTCGGTCACAGTCGCGGCGGTCAGCCATCAGGTCCGGCAACTGGAAGACGGCCTCGGGCAAAAGCTCCTGGAAAGGGGGCGAACCGTGACCCTGACGGCCGCCGGCAAAGCGATCTATCCGCTATTGCGCGACGGCTTTGACCAGATTGCCCAAGCCTTCGCCCTGCTCGGTTCGCCGAAAACAGCGGATGCCATTGAGGTGTCCACCACCCGTGCTTTTGCAGAGCGATGGCTGATGCCGCGACTGGGGAAGTTCAACGCGATCTACCCCAACATCGTGGTGTCCATCCATGCCTCGGAGAAAGTCATGGACCTGCGTTCCGAGCCCGTCGACCTGGCGATCCGTTATGGTCCGCTTGATGCGGACAGCCTGGCGCCGAAGCTGTTTGAGGATCAGTACATCGCTGTCGCGGACAACAGTATTTGTCCCGCCGACCGTCCCGCGACCATTAGCGACTTTGCCAATAGCTCGCTGCTGGCGTTCAAATGGAAGAATCAAGCGCTCGAAGCCCCCTCGTGGTCCGCTTGGCTGGCGCGGGTGGACCACGACTCATCCCGGGACTTCCGGATTTCCTGGTACAGCGAAGAAACCCTTGCGCTGCATGCGCTCGAGCGTGGTCTCGGGCCTTTGTTGTGCAGCAATGTGCTGATCGACGACGAGTTGCGCTCCGGGAAAATGCGCCGGGTTCTGGGGCCGAGCTTGCCGGGTTTCACCTATCACCTGATTGAACAACGCCCCGGCAACGCGCGCCGAAGCCTTGCGTTGTTCCGCGACTGGATACTGAGTGAAGCCCAAGCATTCCGGGAAAATGCCCTCAATCACAGCTCAGCAAAAACCTCGGCTGTGATCGACTGATACCGCGCTATCAGACGCCATCAAGGCTTGTTTCGATCGCCAGGCAGGCGCTGAGTAAAGCGTCGTCGCACCCCTGGGTCGTCGAAAACAAAATGGAAGTGGGAAGGCCGATGCTGTCCGTGCCGGATGGGATTGCCACCCCCGGCATATTCAGCAGGCTGCCAATCATGGTCAATGACAGGGTCTCAAGGTTTACGCGTGCAAACAGCTCGTCGTCAGCCGACAGCGCCGCCATGGGCGGAGCGACATGCTTGACCGTCGGCAGCACTAAAATGGCGCCATCGAGTTCCTGCTGCATGGCCGCCATCAGCTCTGTGCGCGCATGGCGGATCCGGGTTTCGTTCTCCGGGGCGATGTCTTTGGCTGCGCGCAAACGATGCCGTACGCGTCTGTCCATCCTGTGCCCTTGCGGACCTTCCACTATCGGTCCCAACAATCGCCAGGCTTCGATTGCCCCCAGCCAGCCTTCGCGTGCAATGAGCTCTCGGGTGCGGGCCACCGCTCGCACCGTCCGCCGTTCAACCTGAGCGCCGGCGGTACGAAGCTGCTCCATTATCAAAAGAAGATTGTGCCGGACGGCGGATTGCAACGCGGGGTCAGACAGGACGCCGTCGTCGATCACAAAGCGCAGTCGGGACAGGTCGGCAGTCTCGGTGGCGACGTCCTGGATGCCGCGCATCGCTGCATCCAGCGCGACGCAATCCGCTACGGTGTGGGCCAGCGGCCCCAGGCTGTCGAGCGTGACAGCGAGGGGATGCACGCCGGCCATGCTGTAGCGCCCAGTGGAAGCCTTGTAACCGACCAGCCCGTTGAACGCCGCCGGAATGCGGATCGAGCCAGACGTGTCGGTGCCAATGGAGCAACTGACGACTCCGCGTTGCACAGCGATGGCCGAGCCCGAGGACGAGCCGCCGGGAACACGGCTTTCGTCGACTGCGAGATCGCAGGTCGGCGTGCCGAAATGCGGATTCACGCCGAGCCCGGAGTAAGCAAATTCCGTGAGATTGGTTTTCCCCATCGGGATCATGCCCAGTGCGCTCAACGTTGCAATAACGTGCGCATCCTCGACCGCCATCGGTGCGTCGACGCGAGTGATGGACCCGGCGGTTGTTCGACTGCCGAACACGTCCAGCAAATCCTTGACCGCGTAGGGGATCCCGTCGAAAGGGCTCAACGGCGCCCCTTGCTGCCAACGTCGTGTCGAGGCCTTCGCATCGTCGATAGCGCGCTGTTGCAGTACGGTAATGAACACATGCGCCGAGTGGTTGGCCGCCGCCAATGCCGACTCGATCAACTCATCGGGCGTCGTCAGGCCTTTGCTCAATTGCTCAGCGGTTTGCAGCAGGGTGATCATGCTGGTTCCTTTTTCTTGCGGCGTTATCGGTTGATCAAGCAGGCGAAAGCTGACGTTGGCGATCTTCGGCCAGTTGCTTGACGAGTTGCGCGACGGCATCAAATGCATCGGCGATCGACGCTTCGTGGCGGGTGTCGCCAAACTCCTGATAGTCGATGGAAATGACGTGGGTTTCGTTCACCCCCAAGTAGTGAGCACAGGTCTGGATATGCGTGTCCAGGTGGTTCATGGATTCGCGCACGCCACCCGGGCCAAATCCGAATTCTCCCCGGGAAGACAAAACAATCAGTTTTTTGCCGCTCATGATGGGTTCGAGCGGGAAATCCCCGCGCCCCAGATCAAAGGTGAAGGTTTTACCGATGCGAATGACGCTATCGAACCAGGATTTGAGGGCGGCCGGCATGCCGTAGTTGTACATCGGCGTACCCATGACGATGACATCGGCGCGGTCGATCTCGTCGATCAATTCGTCCGAGAGGCGAAGCGCTTGGCGTTTTTCCGGCGTCAGTTGCTCTTCGGGCGTAAACACCGCAGCGATCCACGCCTCAGTGGTGAACGGAGGAGGGTTGTGCCCCACATCACGGGTGATGACGTGAGTCCTTGCGTCGCCATCGACCCATGCGTCGACAAAGGCCTGGGACAGTTTACGGCTCAGTGAGCGATCGGATCGTGCGCTGGCATCAATATGGAGAAGGGTGGTCATGTAACACTTCCTCTGCAGGTGAGGCGAAATTACCTCAGTGGCTGCATTAGTTGGCCATGATCGTGGGGGACACGCTATTGACGAATATTTGAAGTGTGTTGAATAAAGCTCAATCAGTGAATTTCGCATCTTTGCATAAGTGTTGGTTATGATTTTCTAATGAATAAACACGTTTGTGTCTGGGGAATTCTCAGGGTTGTTGAGCAGAATTTAACGCGTTAATTTTTCTAAAAGTTCTTTTAGTTATTATCAATTACTTTAACTCAAAGACCTCGCTTTAATGGTCCGGGGCGATATACACGATCGCCGGTCAGCGAGGAAAAACAACAATGGCAAACCATCGCACTGCGGAAATAAAACCAACCAGCCCGGCCAATTATGATGCGCTAGGCATTACGCCGGTGCCCGATAGCCAGCGCACTTCGACACCGCTGGACCAGTTCTGGATCTGGGCCGGGGCCAACGTCGCGCCGATCAACTGGGTACTCGGCGCTATCGGTATTCAGTTGGGTTTGAGCCTGTGGGAAACGCTGTTCGTGGTTGTGGTCGGCAACCTCATGGGCGCGGCGCTGTTCGGCGGCATCTGCATCATGGGACATCGCACCGGCGTGCCGCAGATGGTGCTGTCCCGATTGGCGTTCGGCCGTCGCGGCGCCTACCTTCCCACTGTCATGCAGGTGCTGATGCCCATGGGTTGGGTGGCCACCAACACCTGGATCGTCCTCGATCTTGCCGTGGCGGCGCTGGAAAAAATGGGCATCAGTGGGGGGATGGAACTCAAGTACGGGATCGCACTGGCGGTCATGATTCTCCAGGTGGGCATCGCGGCCTGGGGCTTTAATGCGATCAAGATTTTCGAGCGCTACACCATGCCGGTCATTCTGTTGATCATGGTGGCAATGACGGTTCTGGCCTTTGCCCACGTGGATGTCCAGTGGCAGGCATCCACCCTACAGGGCTTCGGCAAGCTGTCGGCCATGAGCAGCCTGATGACGGCGATCGGGATTGGCTGGGGCATTTCATGGTTGGTGTATGCGTCGGACTACACCCGGTTTACACGGACTGGATTGTCGGATGGCCAAGTCTTCCGATCGACCTTCCTGGGCATGTTCCTGCCCACCGTATGGCTGGCTTTTCTGGGCGCAGCGATTGCGTCCGCGGGTGCAGGTTCGGATCCAGCGCAATTGATCATTGCGGTGTTCGGCACCATGGCACTGCCGGTTTTGCTGGTGTTGTTGCATGGCCCGGTCGCTACCAACATCGTGGTCATTTACTCCGCGGCACTGGCAACCTTGTCGCTGGATCTGCGCGTGCCACGCTGGGCGGTTTCGATGGTCTCGGGCGTGGTTGCATTGTTGATGCTGTATCTGTTCCTGCAATCCGCCGAGTTTGTGCATGCATTTGAAAACCTGATGGTGTTCTTCGTGGTGTGGATCAGTCCATGGGCGGGTATCACACTGGTGGATTTCTTCTTGATTCGCCGTGGTCAGGTGGATTTGAAATCGCTGTATTGCCATCACTCCGAAAGTGCATGTTCCGATGTGAATTGGAAAGGCGTATTCGCACTGGCGCTGGGGGTGCTTGCAGCCTGGTTATTTCAAGTTGGCACCATTAAATCGCTGCAAGGACCGCTTGCCATGGCCTTGGGCGGAGTTGATTTGTCTTGGCTGGCAGGTTTTAGCGTGGGCGGTGGAATTTACTATTTACTGCATCGCTCGCGCCGTGCGGAAGTTGCCACTGGGTCAGTGCTGGCTAAGTAAGCGCAATGTATTAGTTCATTGAAAAATACAGAAGAGGGAATCAACTATGCTTCATCTTGAACAAACTAACGTACTGACAGCCTTGAATGCTGGAAGCGAGGTCGACGCGTTTCTGGGGAACGTGGTGGAGATTGCGATCGTCACCCGTGACCACCAGCGCACCATGGACGGTTTGCTCAAGCTGGGGATCGGCCCGTGGCGGGTCTACACGTTCAGCCCGCAAAACACTGCAAACCAGACGTACCACGGCGAACCGGCCGAATTTGTTCTGAAAGTCTGCTTTGCGCAGTCCGGCAACATGGTCTGGGAGTTGATGGAGCCGGTGTCGGGTCCGACCATCTTCGCCGACTTCCTCGAGGAGCATGGCGAAGGCATCCAGCACGTTGCCTACGACTGCAACAACATTCCGTTTGAGGCGCGGATCACCGAACTGACGCGCCGCGGTTTCAAATGCGTGCAGTCAGGCTCGTGGATGGGGGTCAATCATTTCGCGTTCTTCGGCACCGAGGCCGATACCACCACGGTGTTTGAAACCTATGCCTTCCCTTCGGACTGGGATTATCCGGAACCCGAAGCCTGGTATCCGGCGCGAGCCTAAGCCAAACGTGATCCTCCCGGCGCGAGCGGGCGCCGGGGCGTTCATGCCAACCCTCAGAACGGGAACGCCGCCATGAATAACGTCAGGATGGATAACATCAGTTGGGTCGACTATGAGCGCCGCGTGCAATCGGGCGCGGTGGTCATGTTGCCGATCGGCGCCACCGAACAGCACGGTCCACATTTGCCTTTGGGCACCGACGCATTGTTGGCCAGTGCAATCAGTGAAGACGTCGCCAGGGCAATAGACGGCATCGTCGCCCCGGCACTGTCCTATGGCTACAAGTCACAGCCAAAATGTGGCGGAGGCCAGCACTTCTGCGGGACCACCAGTGTCGACGGCGCTACGTTGAGTGCCATGGTCCGCGATGCCGTGCGCGAGTTTCATCGCCATGGCGTAAAGCGTCTGGTGCTAGTGATCGGTCATTATGAAAACCAGTGGTTTGTCACCGAAGGCATCGAACTGGCCCTGCGCGATATAGGCCCGGAAAGCGGACTGCAGGTCATGCGCCTCGAGCATTGGGAGTTCGTGAAATCACCGACACTCGACCGAATTTTTCCGGACGGTTTTCCGGGGATTGCACTGGAGCACGCATCGGTAATTGAAACGTCGATGATGCTGCATTACTTCCCGAATCTGGTGTGCCTCGACCAGATTCCCGATCACGGGCCCGCGCAGTTCCCGGTCTATGACATGTATCCCACGCGCACTGAGTGGGTGCCTGCCAGTGGGGTGCTGTCATCGGCGCGAGGCTCAAGTGCGCAGAAGGGGCAGTGGCTGGTGAATGATGTCATCAGCGGCATCGCCGAGGCGGTCCGTTTCGAGTTCGCGCTGGATTCGATTCAGCCACTGGGCTGCGAATAATCTTCGACACCGACACCTTCGTGCAATCGTCCCGGCGCCGCCCTTATGGTGTGATCAGCCTGTGTGGGCCGCACTGGCGAACCGGGCGCCGTTGCCTGGGTGATCGCGGCCTCGAAGGAGCGCAGACATGACATTCAAGCATCTGGCGGGCTGGTCCGCTGCTTTGGCCGCGGTGGCGCTGACGACGACCGCCGTTGCTGTGGGGGAGGGCGGCGGTGAGGCGTCACCGATCTACGGCGTGACGATTCCCGACGGTTATCGCAAGTGGGAGTTGATTGCCCCGGCCCAGGAAGCCGCGCCGCTGGATGAACTGCGGGCGGTGCTCGGCAATGACCTGGCGATCAAGGCCTATCAGGATAAAACGCTGCCGTTTCCTGACGGCACCGTGTTGGTGAAACTGGCGTGGAAGCATATCCAGTCACCGGAATTCGAGCCGGCATCCATCCCCGGCGCGGCGACCACTGTGCAGGTCATGGTCAAGGATTCGAAGAAATATACCACGACTGGGGGCTGGGGTTTCGGCCGCTTCGTCAACGGCAAGCCGGCGGACGAGGCGCAGCACCAGACCTGTTTCGCCTGTCATCAGGCGCGGGTGCAGAACCATGATTTTGTCTTCACCCGATACGCGCCCTGATGGTCTCTGTGAAAGCCTCCGAGCGCTAGCCAGTCGTTGCTGTGCTGGCTTCAACGAGGCGGGTGCCGACCGACCACCAACGCTGCCAGCAACAGACTGCCGGCATAAAACGAGAACAAGGCCTGGAGGCTCCATTGGGCATCCAGTAGCAAGCCGGCGATCAACGGCGAGAGGATCGAGCCAAGTCGACCCACCCCGACGACCAGGCCTACGCCGCTGGCGCGCTCGCCGGTGCTAAAACTCTGCGGTGCCAGGGTGTAGAGACCGGCGATGGCGCCGTTGAGCAACAAACCGATGCTGAACCCCAGGCTGATGGCCACGCCCAACAGGTGCGTGGCCGGTACCATCAGGCTCATCAGCCCGGCATTGAGCACCAGGCACCCTACCAACAGCGGCCGGGTGCCGTACCGGTTGGCCGCAAGCCCCATGAGCAATGCGCCGAGCATGCCGCCCAGGTTGAGCAACATGCCACCTTCAATTCCATGCTGTTCGGACGCTCCTGCCTGGATCAACAACGTTGGCGTCCAACTCACTACGAAATAAAAGCAGAACATGACGAGGAAGAACGCCGCCGCCAGGGACAAGGTTTCACGCCACTGGCGCGAAGACAATGGCGCTCGATGGCCCCCGCGACGCGGACGGCGAGCGTGAGCGGGTGAGGCTTTCAGGGACAGGAATTGCGATGATTCACGCAGCCACACGGCCCCCGCCAACCCTGCCGCCAAGGTCAGCGCACCGCCAGCGAGAAACACGTAGCGCCAGCCAGCGTTTTCGCTGAACACGTGGGCCAATAAGCCTCCCAGGATTGCGCCCAGGGCAAAGGCCAGGGACTGCAGGGCAATCGCCAGGCTACGACGTCGCTCGCTGGCGTATTCGTGGGTCAGTACATTGGCCCCGACCAGAACCGCCCCGACACCCAAACCGGTCAAGCCACGCAGCAACCCGAGCGACCAAGGGCCGTCGCACCAGAATGACAGCGCCATGGTGCTGGCGCTGAGCAACAGGCTGGCGACCAACAAAGGGCGGCGGCCGTGCCGATCCGCCAGCGGTGCCGCGAACATCGATCCGCCTGCCATGCCGATCAGGCTCGCGCTCAATAATGCGCCCTGCTGCAAGCCACTGAGCAGCCACTGCGCGGAGACAGTGGAAGCCACGAACGCCATGGCCAAGGCGTTCTGACCGTTGATCAGGTTGAACAGCATGCACAGGCCGATAACCGTCCACCGGTTGTGCGCTTTTGCACGTGTCTCAGATTGCGTTTGCTCCGTGGCACCGCTCATTGCATATCCTGTTACAACGTTGCTGATGGGGGCGATCGGGATGTTGATCAGAGGAGATTAAGCCCCACTTCGACATTGCCGCGCACGGCTTTGGAGTAGGGGCAGGTCTGGTGCGCATTCTCGATCAACTGATACGCAATGTCGCGGTCGACCCCCGGTAAATTGACGTTCAGGCGCGCACGCAGAAAGTAAGCCTCGCCGCTGAAGCACAGATCGACTTCCGCATCGATCGACACATCGTTCGGCAGCGTGACGTTCAGTTTAAGGGCCGCCAGCCCCAGGGCGGCGTCGAAACAGGCTGACCAGCCGGCGGCAAACAGTTGTTCCGAATTAGTGCCGTGGTTATTGAAGCCAGGCAGGGCATGGCGGATGTTCAGGCAACCGTCATCGCTGCGCGACGTTCCTCCATCGCGAAAACCCTTGGTGTGTACCCTGGCGGTATACAGCGCTCTCCCGACCGTCATGACCGTCTCCTGACTTCGTCGAACCTATGAGTGTGATTGCAGCGTTACGGCCATGAAAAACCGCGAGCGAGGTCGCCGTTAAATCAGATCAAAATCCATGGCCGCCTGCGATAACACATAGGTATCGAATCCCGGCACCGAGCCGGCGCGGCTACACTGATTGTCGCAGGCGACACCAAGGTATGATTGGCGCGCCGACCCCGGGGGCGGCATTCTCAGCGAAGGGCGAACGCAGATACAGGACCGGTATGGATAACGAACTCGACCGTATCGTCGACTGGCTGCCGGGCGTGGCATGGACCGCCCTGGCCGATGGGTATGTCGATGACGTCAATCATTATTGGTGTCGCTACACCGGTCGCGACCGGACCGACGCAATGGGCTCTGGCTGGCAGGCCTGCCTTCATCCGGACGATCGGGCAGCGGTCGTCGAGCGCTGGAACGCGATCCTGCACACCCGCGAGCCTCGGGACATCCAGGCACGCCTGCGGCGTGCCGATGGTGTCTATCGCCGGTTCGTCCTGCGGGTAAACCCTGTGACCGATGCCCAGGGCACCCTTGCCAAATGGTGCGGGTTGCTGACCGACATTGAGGATCAATGCGCGGTGGCGCCCCCCGTCGAAGTCGCGGAGGCCGAACTGCGCACGATCATCGACAGCATTCCGGCGCTGGTCTCGCTGATGACACCCAGCGGCGAACTCGCCTGCGTCAACATCCACAATCTGGACTACATGGGTACCACCCTTGAAGCGCTGCAGAACTGGACACTGAGTGACATCATTCACCCCGATGATCGTGCCCGGGTCATTGAGCGCTGGACGCACGCGGTGGCAACCGGCGAGGTCTTTTGTGAAGAGCAGCGCATCCGTCGCGCGGACGGCGCTTACCACTGGTTTATGGCGAACGGCCGCCCGATGCGCGACGAGCAGGGGCGGATCATCCGCTGGTGGGTGATCACCGTCGACATCGATGAACAAAAGCGCGACAAAGCGTTGATCGCCCAGGCCCTGATGGACATCAGTGCCTCCGAAGCCCGGTTGCGCAGCCTCATCAATGCGGTGCCCGGTTTTGTCTGGAGCGCCACGCCCGATGGCAATGTCAGTTTTATCAACCAGCGCTGGTGCGACTACACCGGAATCGCGTTAAGCGACGCGTGCGGCACTGGCTGGACGACTTCCATTCACCCCGATGACAAAGGTGCGCTGGCGGCGTATTGGCTGGCGCTGGTGCAGACCGGTGAACCCGGTGAGTTCGAGGCCAGGTTGCGGCGCATCGACGGCGTCTACCGCTGGTTCCTGATCCGCGCAGTACCCGAGCGCGACGAGTCGGGGCAAGTGGTGCGCTGGTATGGGGAAAACACCGATATCGAAGATCGAAAACGCGCGGAAATGCTGCTGGCCGGCGAAAAGCACCTGCTCGGCATGATTGCCGGAGGTGCCTCACTACGACTGATTCTGGAGGCGCTATGCACGTTGGCAGAAGCCAGTTTCGACGGCGGGGTGTGCAGCATCGTGCAGATTGATCTCAAGCATCCGCATCCGGCGCAAAAAGCCGTCCTGCGGATGCTGCCGGGCGCGGCCCCGAACCTGCCGCCGAGCCTGAAAGTAGGGCTCGACGGGCGCCCCGTGGACGCCGATGCCTGCCCGGATTCGCGGGTCGCCCTGCGTAATGAACAAGTGATTTCCAGTGACCTGGCACGCGAAACCCGCTGGCTGCCGTGGTGTTCGTGTGCCTTGGCCCAGGGCTTGCGCGCCAACTGGTCGACGCCGATTACCTCGATCAGTGGCAACGTCACCGGTGTGCTGTCGATTCTCTATCGGCAGCCGGCAGAGCCTGGGGTGACCGAGCAGAACCTGATCGCGCAATTCACCCACCTCGCAAGCATCGCCATCGATCGGGCCCGTGGGGAAGCAGCATTGCGCCAGAGCGAGGCGTTCCTGGCCAAGGCTCAGCGGCTCAGTTCGACGGGCACCTTTTTGTGGCGCGTCAGTTCGGACGAGATCACCTGGTCCGAGGAGGTCTACCGGATCCTTGATCTGGAGCCGAGCGTGACGCCGACCCTGGACTTCATCTGCACCCGCATCCACCCGGACGATCTCTGCGGCTACAAAGAGATGATCGAGCGCCAGCGCAAGAAAGGGCACGGCTTCGAGCATGAACATCGCCTGCAATTGCCCGACGGCACGGTCAAGCATATCCACCTCGTGGCCCATGCCATGAGAGATGCCGAGGGCGGGCTCGAATACATCGCTGCGTTGCAGGACGTCACTCAGCGACGCTTGTCCGAAGCCGCGCTGGGCGAGGTCCGCTCGGAGCTGGCGCATCTGGCCCGGGTCGCGAGCATGGGTGCGCTGACGGCGTCGATTGCGCACGAAGTGAATCAGCCGCTGGCGGGGATCATCACCAATGCAAGCACCTGTCTGCGCATGCTCGGCGCTGAGCCACCGAATGTCACTGGCGCCCTGGAAACCGCCCGGCGCACCATTCGTGATGGCAACCGCGCGGCCGATGTCATCAATCGGCTGCGGGTGTTGTTCATGAAAAAAAGCATCGAGATTGAAGACGTCGATCTCAACGAGGCCACGCGGGAAGTCATCGCGCTATTGTGGGGCGAAATGCAGCGAAGCGCAGTGATCGTGCAGCCTGAATTTACCGAAGGGCTGGCGCCCGTCAGAGGTGATCGGGTGCAGTTGCAGCAGGTGATCCTCAACCTGCTGTTGAATGCCAAAGAAGCGATGAACAGCATCACTGATCGCGCGCGGCATGTGCAGGTGAGCACCGGGCGGCACGGCGATAGCGCGTTTCTCGAGGTCAAGGACAACGGCCCCGGGTTTGATCCGCAGGATGCCGAGCGTCTGTTCAATGCGTTCTACACCACCAAACGTTCGGGCATGGGAATCGGTTTGTCGGTCAGTCAGTCCATCATCGACAAGCACCACGGGCGGCTTCGGGCATGCGTGAACACTGACGAGCCCGGCGCCACGTTCCGATTTTCGATTCCTTTTGCCACAGCCGACGATCACATCGCCGACGCTCACGATGCTCGCGAGCCGGGCCTTGTCAGCCACGCCGATCACACCAGGGAGGGGTTTTAATGGACATGCCTTTGCTCGTATCGGTGGTGGATGACGACGAGTCAGTGCGCGAAGCCTTGCCGGACTTGCTGAAGGAATTCGGGTTCAGGGTTCAGGCATTTTCCTCGGCGCAGGAGTTTTTGCTGTCGCAATACCTCGATCAAACCCGCTGCCTGATCCTTGATGTTTCGATGCCGGGCATGTCCGGGCCGGACTTGCAGAAAGAACTTGCCCTGCGCCGTTGCCTTATCCCGATCATCTTCATTACGGCGCTGGGTGATGCCGACCGGCGCCCGTACTTGATGAGTCAGGGGGCGGTGGAGTGCCTGATGAAACCCTTCAGTGAGGCCGCTCTGCTCAGGGCCCTCAGCGCCGCACTGCCGGTCCATTGACCGTCAAGTCATAACGAGGAGGTGGCTGTTGAACGCGAAGACTGGAGCAACCGCTGGCCATGAAAAACCAGTGCTGACACCCACGCCCATTGTGTTTGTCGTCGACGACGATGTCTCGGTGCGCGAGTCGCTGGAGTTGCTGATCGGCCACGCCCAGTGGCGACCGCAACTGTTCGAGTCTGCCCAGGCGTTTCTCGCCGAACCCCGACCCCTCGTCCCCAGTTGCCTGGTGCTCGACATCAACCTGCCCGACCTTAATGGCCTAGACTTGCAGAGTGCGATTGCCGGTGACAGCCATAAACTGCCGATCATCTTTATCACCGGTTACGGCGATGTTCCGCGTTCGGTGCAAGCGATGAAGGCCGGTGCCGTTGAGTTTCTGACCAAGCCGTTCAACGACGATGTGTTGCTGACCGCCATCGCCGACGCGCTGGAATGCAGCCGGGCCGCGCTGGATCGCGAGGACGGCTTGCGCTCGCTGCGCGACGCTCACGCAACCTTGACGGCCCGTGAGCGCGAGGTGATGGCGATGGTGGTCGCGGGGCGCATGAATAAGGTGATCGCTTCGGACTTGGGCATCAGCGAGATTACGGTCAAGGCCCATCGCGGCAAGGTCATGCGCAAGATGAAAGCGCGTTCGTTGGCAGATCTGATCAAGATGGGTTCACAACTGGCGTCCGGTCTCAGTTGAGTTCGGGCGACCCTGGGTCGGGTGCGGTGATTTCTGCCAAAGTTCTGCGCCATAGCCGTTCCAGTTCAGTCATGTCCAGGGTGTCGTAACCTTCCGATGCGTTCGCCCGGCACACATCGAGCAATGCCTTGGCGTCTGCCGCGCGATGCTGTTCCAGCCACAGTGTGGCGAGGTCCATCGAGGCCCTCAGCGTCCAGGAGCGGGCACCTTGCTGCTGGCTCAGGCTGAGCGATTCCTCAAGTGTTGCTTCGACCGTCAGGGCATCGGCCGGGTTGAGCGTCTTCAGGGCTGCCGCGCGGATTCTCAGCAGCTCGGGAAGCGCGTAGGCGTCGCCGCTTTCGCGGCAGTGGTGGATGGTGCGCTCGACTTGGGCCAGGGCTTTTGCGTGTTGGCCACTCAGCATCAGCCCTTCGGCCAGGGAGATTTCGAACGCGGTGGTCAGCAATTCGTAACGCATGCCCTGCAAGCGCGCCAGGCTTTCCTCCAGCAATGCCACCGCATTATCCGGACGCCCCGCGCGTATGGCGATGGCGCCTTGCACGCCCATGGCGGCCGCCACATAGGGGGCCAATGCGTTGGCCTCGGCAATGCGGCTGAAGGTCAGCAGCCCGGCGGTGGCCTTGTCCAGATCGCCGGTCCAGATATAAATACCGAGGGTCCACACCAGCGCAATACAGTGGGTCACGCAGTGGTCGAGTGCGGCGGCTTCTGCCTCGACGTGCTCGGCCCAGTGGCGGGCCTGATCGGGATAACCCAATAGCCACAACGTGCGCGCCAATGCCAGTCCGGTGCGATTGCGATGGTCGAAACCATAATGCAGGGTGCTGCTGCGTTCCGATGGCAGGCTGTTGCGCAGTGATTTTTCCAGCTCCTGCCGCGCCAGCGGCTGGTTGCCCAGCAAGTGATGGGAAATGCCCGCCAGCGAGGCGGCGACGGCGATGGCTTCCGGTTTGCCGATGCGCTTGCCGACGTCGACGGCCTGCTCGGCCCAGGCCAGCGATGAGGGGAAATCGCCAATGCGTTCGGAGAAAATTTGCAGGCGCCCGAGCAGCCGCAATTGCGACCAGTGATCGCCCAGTTCCTGCGCAATGGTCAGGGCCCTGAGCAGTGAGGTGTGCGCGGCTCTGCTGTTGCCGCGGGTGAACATCAACACCAGACCCAACGCCGCCTGCAACTCCATTTCGGTGGGCGTACCGAAGTAGCCCAGCTCCAGCAATTCAGTCGCCCGGGAACACCAGGCCCGGCATTCCACCAGCAGCGAGAAGTGCAGGAACAATGGCGCGCTGGCCGCTGCCAGCGGTAAGGCCAGCCCCGGGTCACCCTGGGGACCAAAACTCCATTCCAGGGCACTCCTGATATTGCCCAGTTGGCTGGCGAGCCGTGAGGCACTCTCATATATTTCGCCGGGCAGGCTGCCGAGGCGACCGAGCAGGTCGGTGAAGTACACGGCGTGGCGCAACGACAGGGCGTGAACCTCAGCATCCCCGCGCACCGTGAGTCTTTCCCGAGCATAAGCGCGGGTCATTTCCAACAGACGATAGGCGGCCAGGCTTTCACTGTGATCGACGCTGACCAGGCCCTTGGAGGCCAGTGCGTCGAGCGTGGCCGCCGCAGTGACGCTGTCGAGGTGCGCATCGGCGAGGATGTGCGAGGCCGCTTCCAGGGAAAACGGCCCGATGAAAATGGCCAGCCGATCGAACACCTGCTGTTCCTGTTCCGAGAGCAGCGCGTAGCTCCAGTCGAGCATGGCCCGCAGAGTCTGGTGTCGAGGCAGCGCTGTACGCCTCCCGGACCAGCCCAGGGAAAAGCGCTCGCCAAGCAAAGCATGGGTTGCGCGCACGCCATGGGTGGCCACGCGCACCGCGGCGAGTTCGATAGGCAGCGCCATGCCCTCGAGGCGTCGGCACATATCGGCAATCATTTGCGCATCACCCGCTTGCAGCACCAGCGATGCGTTACCTGAAGTCGCGCGCTCGACGAACAGTCTCACCGCGGCGAACGCCAGTAGCGAATCAGCGCTCAAGGCGTCCGCTTCGCCGGGGAAATCCAGTGGCCCGAGCCAGTGGACCTGTTCACCCAGGGCTCGCAATGGTTCGCGGCTGGTGGCCAGCAGTGCTACGTCTGGCGCTGCCTCGCGGATCTGCTCAACCAGGGCGCAAATGGCATCGATCAGGTGCTCACAGTTGTCAAGGACCAGCAACAGCCGGCTGGCGCGAAGATGCGCCAGCAGTACGAACATCGGGTCTTCGTCCTGCACGGGAATACCGAGCGCGCCGGCCAGCGACGACGGGATCAGGGCAGGGGTCTCGACCTGAGCCAGGTCAATGAAATGCACGGGCTCGTTGCGCGCGGCGCCGATCCGATGGCCAACTTCGACCGCCAGGCTGGTTTTGCCGACGCCGCCAGGGCCGACGATGCTATACAGCGTCGGTTTTGCCAGGCGATCGATCACCAGTTGAATATCGCCGTCTCGCCCGATCAGCCGGCCGCGTCGCGGCAAGGCGCCGACGTTGCTGGCGAGGCGTTTGCCTGAGGCTTCCGCCGCCCGTGGTTGAGGGGGCACAACGGCGAGCTGGGGTGGCAGGCGTTCGATGGGCGCGACGAAGGCATAACCGACGCCGACCTGGGTGGAGATGTAGCGCGCGCCGTCTTCGCCATCGCCGAGGATGCGCCGCAACCCGGTCATGTGGAACCGCAGGCTGCCTTCTGCGACGACGATGTCAGGCCAGACCAGTTTGATCAATTCGCGCTTGGACAACACCCGCCCCGGGCGCTCGATGAGGGTAATCAGCAAGTCCAGCGCCCGCCCGCCGATCTCCACGACGGCGCCATGTTTGGTCAGCAGTCGCTTGCCCGGCGAAACGCAGAATGGTCCGAAAGCGAGTTGCAGGGACAAGGATTCGGGCAATTCGTCCGGGGAAGACTCCACGAGGCGTGCTCTCTGAGAATAATCTGTGGTTTGCTGGATAACGGGACCCGCGCGCAAGTTTGCATGATAGGTGTTTTGATCGAACGTTCAAGTGCGCGTGGCCCGCCGACAGACGTGACGGGCAGGGCAGCGGGGCGATTTGTCGGGAGAGACGGAGAGGGAATCAGGCGATCGACAACTTGACGTCGAGGTTGCTGCGGGTGGCTTTGGAGTAGGGGCAGTTCTGGTGAGCCGCGTCGACCAGTGCCTGCGCGATGTCCTGTTCGATGGTCGGCAACGAGATGGTAAGCCGCGCTTGCAGGAAAAAGCCTTGTTCGCCGTGGACCAGGTCGACTTCAGCGTCGACCGCAGCGCCGGCCGGGAAACTGATGTGGCGTGCGTTACACGCGTGGCGCAGGGCTCCCAGAAAACAGGCTGACCAGCCGATCGCGAACAGCTGTTCAGGATTGGTACCGTTGCCGGGCGCGCCTGGCGGGGTGAGTTTGAGCGCCAGGCGACCATCATCACTGCGCCCGGCTCCCTCACGGCCACCGGTGGTATGGGTGCGACCGGTATAGAGGACTTTCTCGATGCTGATCATGGGCGTTTCCACGTAAAAAGGACGGCGTTAGCAGCGTGATTCAATGGGCGCTCAGCGCATCTTGCTGGTCGTGTGCAGACGCGACGGCCAAGGTGTCGACAGTGATGTAGGGGGCCGCGTCCTGGTTGCGCAGGTGGTCGAGCAACGTGCTGCGCGCGGTCTCGATCAGCCACGCGCGAAACGGCAAGCTTGGGTCATCGCTGGTGCTTTGCCGATAGAGGGCGTCGAAGGTTTGCTGGACCAGGTGGGCGACATCTTCACACTTGATGCGCCGGGCGAGTGCCTGGCCTTCATAAAAGGCCAGCAGCAGCGGCTGTACCGTTGCGATCAAGCGACGTGACGCCTGCCGGTCATGCCTGCCGACACCGGCCATCAAGGCGAGCAGTTCGTCGTTCCCCAGGCGCGCAACCTCGCCCAGGCAGCTGTGGCGAAAACCTTCGGCCATGATGGGCTCCTTCTTAAGTCATCGGTTCAACTGCTCATGGCGATGGCCACCCATGCGTGTCGCCATGCTGCAGTTGTGCGACCCAAGGGTGATGCCTGGCCTGCCTGATCACCAGTTATTCGCTGTTAGCGCTTGTTAGCGCGAGCCAGTGCTTTGTGGATTCAAGTCGGCGCCGTTGTGAAATGGCGCCGCGAAGTTAGTCATCGCTCACAGTAGATTCGCCACGCCTAGCAACGGCAGGCCAGCGCGCAGGCGATTGATGTTCTCGGCGACGCCGTTGGCAATATCGTTGAGCGAGTCCAGAGTGATGCCGGCGATGTGTGGCGTGGCGATAACGTTGTCCATGTGCAGGAGCGGATGCTCCACTTCGATCGGTTCACGCCAATACACATCAAGCCCGGCGCCGGCCAGGTGACCACTGCGCAGCGCGTTGATCAGCGCCGCTCCTTCAACCAGACCGCCACGTGCCACGTTGATCAGCAGTGCACCCGCAGGCAGGTGAGCGATGTCCTCGGCGGCGATGCTGTTTTGGGTTGCAGACGACAGGCGGGCGCACACCAATAGAATATCGGTCTGTTTCAGGCAGGCTTCTTTTTGCTGCAACGAATAACAATCGCTTAAACCATAGTCGGCGACTTTGGCAGCGTCCGGCGTGCGGGTCAGGCCTATTAGCCTAACGTCAAACGCCTTGAGCCGTTTGGCGAGAGGCAAGGCGATCGCCCCCAGGCCGTAGATGCACACCGTGCGGCCGGCGAGCATGGTGCCGGTCGGTGCGCCAAGCACACCGTCGCGAACATTGCGTTGTGCCTGCGGCAATTTTCGCAGCAGTGCCAGCATCAGCAGCACCGCGTGCTCGGCGACGGAGTCTGCGTTCCCGCCACCGGCCGGCACGTTAGCAACCGGCACGCCTAGAGCGTCGGCGGCCCGCAGGTCGACGCCCTCAAGGCCTACGCCCCATTGCTGCACCAGACGGCAACGGCTTGCTTGCAGCAGGTTCGCATCGACACGGTGCATTTTCGGGATCAGCACATCGATATTGGCGGGCAATGTGTTGAGGTCATCGCCTGGCCAGACAACGATTTCGTCATCTGCATCGGCCGGTAGAGTCTGGCGTAACACTTTCGCGGCATCGGGAAAGGTCTCGCCGCAAAACACGATTCGCATGGGGTCTCCTGATAAAACTGGCGGGGCTGATGCATCAATGTTTCCAACAGAGCGCTCTATTTCAGCGGCGGGCGCGCAGAGCGTCTATTGTTCCTTGTGATGACACGGCGGCGTATTCGAGGTTATGGACCTGGCATGAGTGAGAAGGGGGCAGTCTTCGAAACCGATCTTCCAGCACGCCTGGACCGTTTGCCGTGGGGCCGTTTTCATTCGCTGCTGGTGTTCGCGCTGGGCATCACCTGGTTGCTCGACGGCCTCGAAGTGACCTTGGCCGGCTCGGTGTCCGGCGCGCTGAAGGATAGCCCCGAGTTGCGCATGAGCAACGTCGACATTGGCTTGGCCGGCGGCGCCTACATCGCTGGCGCCGTGCTCGGTGCCTTGCTGTTCGGTTGGCTGACCGATCGCCTGGGGCGGCGCAAGTTGTTCTTCATCACCTTATGGCTGTACGTCGGCGCCACGGCGGCGACGGCGTTCTCCTTCAATCTGGAAAGCTTCCTGTTGTTCCGCTTCCTCACGGGCATGGGCATCGGCGGCGAGTACACGGCGATCAACTCGACCATCCAGGAATTCACCCCGGCGCGCTATCGCGGCTGGGTCGACCTGACCATCAATGGCACTTTCTGGCTTGGCGCCGCGCTGGGCGCTGGCGGGGCGATCGTGTTGCTGGACCCGAGCGTGGTGGGCGGCGACCTCGGCTGGCGCCTGTGCTTCGGCATCGGCGCGGCGTTGGGGCTGCTGATCCTGGTGATGCGTTTGTGGCTGCCGGAGAGTCCGCGCTGGTTGCTGATCCATGGCCGACACGATGAGGCGCGACGCATCGTTGAAGGCATAGAAGCGCGTTTGCGCGAGCAAGGTCATGCACTGCCCGCGCTGACCAGCGCACCCCTGCGCCTGCACGCCCGGGACCATACGCCGCTGGCGGAGATTTTCCATACGCTGTTCGTCAGCTTCAGGCGCCGGGCGTTGGTGGGGATGACCTTGCTGACCGCGCAGGCTTTTTTCTACAACGCGATCTTCTTCACCTATGCCCTGGTGCTCACCGATTTTTATCAGGTGCCGGCCGCGCATGTCGGCTGGTACGTGCTGCCGTTGGCCCTGGGCAACTTCTGCGGACCGCTGCTGCTGGGGCGGCTGTTTGACGTGATTGGCCGCCGGGTGATGATCAGCGCCACCTACGCGATCTCCGGGATTCTGCTGGCGCTCAATGGCTATGCGTTTCAGCGCGGCTGGATGGACGTCACCCAGCAAGCGGCGGCGTGGATGGTGATCTTCTTTTTCGCCTCGGCAGCGGCCAGCTCGGCCTACCTGACCGTAGCGGAAACTTTCCCGCTGGAAATCCGCGCGTTGGCCATCGCGGTGTTCTACGCGTTCGGCACCGGCCTGGGCGGCATCCTCGGGCCGACGCTGTTCGGGCAACTGATCGAGACCCAGCAGCGCGGCAGTTTGCTGATTGGTTACCTGATCGGCGCCGCGCTCATGTGCGCGGCGGCGGTGGTGCAAGCGATCTGGGGCGTGGCGGCGGAGCGGCGAGCCCTGGAGGAGGTGGCTCGGCCGCTGTCGCAGCAGGTGGAACGGGATGCGGTGGGGGAACATGTTTCATAAGTAATGATCGGTCTGTTTAGCGCGTGCCATCGCCGTCGCGAGCCACTAGGGCGCAGCCCGGGACCTGCGCCGTATGTCCTATTTGTCGCTACGTGCAACCAGTGCGGACATCACGACAGCCACGATGACAAGGGCAAGTCCCAGTAAAAACAAGCCAGAGACAGTGGCATCTAAAACCAGGCAGGAAATCAAAATACCCGTCAAAGGAACGCCCAATGTGAAGTTCGACATTCCAAACGTTGAAATCCTTCTTCCATATTCCGCCGAGATAACGAAACACACCGAAGTGGCGACAGGGCCGATGAAGAAGATTTCTGCCAATCTCTCGGCGTTGAAGTCAATCTGAGTTGGAGAGCCTTCCATGACGCAAGCTGCCACCGTCAACGGGACAGTCGCGAGCAGCATTTGCCAGGGCGCCAGTGCAAGGGGAGACGAAACCCAGGTGTGCTTTTTGACGTGAAGAATAACAAAGGCCCAACTGATGGCGGCTAACAGCAACAATACTGCGCCTATCGCGGTCTCTTCGGATGCCCAATCCAGCTCTCCGGGCGAGCAGACGACTGCCACGCCGATCAAACCGACTGTCAATGCGACAACCTGCAGGCGAGAGGGCGATTCGCGAAAAACGACAAACGCCGCAACAACACACCAAAGAGGAGTGGTGTAAGCCAGAAGCACCGCACGACTGGTGTCGATATGCACCATGGCCACCATGCCTAACCCGGTGAAAGCCATCATCTGCAAAAAACCGACGCTCGCGATGATTGGAAGGTCTTTAGCCACTGGCAATTTAAGCTGGCCACGCGCCGCGAGGTAGAGAAACAGGCAAAGTGCGGCGCTGGAAAAGCGGATCGATGCGAGCCACAGAGGAGGGATATTGAACAGTGCGATTTTGGTCACGGGCCAACTGCTGCCCCACAGCAAAACCATTACTGACAACCACACATAGGTACTTTGGAAGCTGAAACCTCCAGCTTTAACAGTGACCTGAGACTCAATGCATGTGCTCATGATTCCTCTCCGGACGGCTCCGCACGGTGCCCATCGCTTGTACAGTCAAAAAGCCCAATCCGGAGATTGGGCTTTTTTCGCACTTCGCCATGAACTCAGCTCAAACCGCGGTTGCGTTTAATGACACGGTCACCACCACCTTCAGCCACGGTCCGACCTTGCGGGGTGCGGTCGTAACCGTCAGCTGCCAGGTACCGGCCTTGCGGGGTGCGGTCTGAACTGTCTTGAGTGATCAGGCCCTTTTCTTTCAGGCGATCGTTCCCACCTTCAGCCACGGTCTTGCCTTTTTGAGTGCGGTCGTAACCGTCGGCTGCCAAGGTGTGACGATGTTGGGCGCGATCCGAGTCGTCTCCATTGACAGAACCCTTGGCTCTCAAATGATCGTGATCACGTTCGGCCAGGGTTTGGCCTTGGGGGGTGCGGTCGTATCCGTCAGCGGCGACGGTGTGGCCGAACACTGAAGGAGTCGCCTTCACTTGTGGGGTAGCTTTTTCATTGGCTGGCAGCGCAAAAGCTGCGCTAGTCAGAAGGGTCAAGGACACGCTAAGCAGAAATTGACGTTTCATGATTAATTCCTCACATCTATAAAAAGGGATATCGAGATATATCGATATATTAGGGTAAAAAAGCCATCTCTTTCCTTAGGGACTCTACGAACAGGCAGATTGCAGCTTCATTGCGCGTGTTCGTAGACCCGTGATCGATGCACCTGTCCCAATGAGCAGGTTTGCTTCACCTGGGAAGGGCAGCTCTCGTGTCCTTCAAGCCTTTCAACATTTCAAGGCGATCCGGTACTGAGAGGGCTGTCGTCACATTGATCAGCTCCATGGATACGAGGATATCGAGATTCATAGATATGTCAATACCTAAATTAACCGCGCTTTCGGTTTATTGCTGGCAAGGTAGACCGTAGCTCGCCACGATAGGCAGCAGGCGGGTAGGAAAAGTCGTCGGAAGTCACGACCGCGCTTCTACAGCTCGAATGCCCGAGTAAATTCAGGACGATTACTCGCATTGACATATCGATAAATCTCGATAAGATCCGCGCATGGAACTCATTGAGTTGTTCAGAAGCGTGAGAGAGCGCTGTAGTTTTAACTGGTTGAATCGATATATCTCGATATATCTCGATATGCAGGTTCCTAGATTCACCATTCTCGGCACGAAATGTGGGCGCTTAGCCCTTTCTCTGCTGTTGGCCAAAGTGCGTATCAACCCTTTACCAGGAAAAATTTATGTTGAACAAACGAAGCAGTGTGTTTGCGCTGGGAATGCTGAGCGCAACGCAGGTCATGGCAAACGACCAGGCCGAATCCAAGGGTTTTGTGAAGGACAGCAGCCTGAATGTGCTGTTGCGCAACGCCTATATCAGTCGTGATTACAAAGACGGTCGTGAGGACAAGGCCGAATGGGGCCAGGCGGCCATCGGTACCTTTTCGTCGGGTTTCACCCAGGGAACCATCGGGGTAGGCGTTGACGTTTTCGGTCTCTATGCACTGCGTCTGGATGGCGGCAAGGGGCGGACGGGTGCGCAGGGCATCGATTTCTTCAAGAAAGGCGACAGCGGCAGTGCGCCTGATGACCTGTCGAAGGGCGGCGCGGCGGTTAAATTCCGCTTCTCCAGCACCACGCTGACCTATGGCGACCAGATGCCCGCCATGCCGGTGTTGAGCTACCACAACGTTCGACTGTTGCCGGAAAGCTACACCGGCACCCTGATCACCTCCCGGGAAATCAAAGGGCTGGAACTGAACGCCGGTCGCTTCACCGCCGAATCGCGCAAAAGTGCGGAAGGCCGTGACAGCGGCGGCTTGAAGTCGATCAACGTGGCCGGTGCGGCTTACCAATTTACTGAGCAGTTCAAGGGCGCGGTCTACGCCTCCGACGTCGAAGACGTGCTCAAGAAGCAATACGTCAATGCCAACTACGTGTTCCCGATCGACAAGGATCAATCCCTGTCCCTGGACTTTAATGGCTATCGCACCAAGCTGGACAATGCCTATGTTCGCCAAACAGGCGCCACTGGCGACGACAACAAGATATGGAGCCTGGCCGCGACCTTCGCCACCGGTCCTCACTCGTTCACCGTGGCGCACCAACGCAGCACGGGTGATAGCAATTTGGGCTACGCCTTCAGCGGCTATCAAAAAGATCAGGGGCGCGTCGGCGACGGCGGTAACACGATCTACCTGGCGAATTCCTACTGGTCTGACTTCAACGCCGAGGATGAACGCAGCTGGCAACTGGGCTACGCCCTGGACTTCACCGCGTTTGGCGTGCCAGGCCTGAGCTACAACTTTGCCTTCGTGCGCGGTGACAACATCACTACCTCGACCAGCGAGGGCGGTACCGAGCGCGAAATCTTCAACCAGTTCAAGTACGTGGTTCAGAGCGGCCCGGTCAAAGACCTCAGCGTCAAACTGCGAAGCTCGTTCTTGCGCGTGTCGCAGAAGTCGAGTGAGTACAACGTCAGCGGTAACGAAGTGCGTGTATTTGTGGATTATCCGATCAATATTTTTTGATGATGTGTGGATTTATCGGGACTTGTTGAAGGCTGAAAAAAGCAGAAACCCCGACGGGTCGAGCATTTTTTAAGGCGCTCGCCATTGAACGTAACCGCTCATCGGCAAATTAATACAATGCGCATTGACATATCGGTAAATCTCGATAATATCGGGCCCATGGACATTATCGAAATCTTCAAAGCCCTCTCGAACCCTACACGTCTTCAAATCGTGAAAGGTCTGAAGGATCCCGTAAAGAACTTCCCTCCACAGGATGAAGGGGATGTTCTCGTGGTGGGAGTTTGCGTCAGCAGTATCCAGGAAGGCATCGGGCTGTCGCAGTCGACGGTGTCGGGTTACCTGGCGACGTTGCAGCGTGTGGGCCTGGTTGATGTCCGGCGCATCGGTCAGTGGACTTACTACAAGCGTAATGAAGCAGCTATCAAGGCATTTGCCGAAGCAATAGGGACAGAACTGTAAATTTTTTAATGCACGATATCGAAATATCTCGATATCCCTGTTTATCGATACGAGGAGTTACCCATGAAAGCGATGATATTGAAAGCATTTGGCGGCCCCGAAGCGTTTGAACTGAGCGAAGTGCCTAAGCCGGTTCCAGGTGCGGGCCAAGTCCTGGTGCGGGTCCACGCGACCTCCATCAACCCATTGGATTATCAAGTACGCCGTGGCGATTACGTTGACTACGTGCCACTGCCGGCCATTACCGGGCACGACGTATCCGGCGTTGTCGAAGAAGTCGGGCCGGGCGTGAAGAGCTTCGCCCCGGGCGACGAAGTCTGGTACACCCCGCAAATTTTCGACGGCCCAGGCAGCTACGCCGAATACCACGTGGCGGACGAAAGCATCATCGGCCACAAGCCGCCATCGCTGAGCCACCTTGAAGCGGCCAGCCTGACCCTGGTGGGCGGGACCGTATGGGAAGCGCTGACCGTGCGCGCCGGACTCAAAGTCGGCGAAAGCATTCTGATCCACGGCGGTGCGGGCGGTGTCGGTCACGTTGCGATCCAAGTGGCCAAAGCCATTGGCGCGCGGGTTTACACCACCGTTCGTGAAGACAACTTTGAGTTCGCCCGCAAGATGGGCGCCGATGTGGTCATCGACTACGAGAAAGAAGATTACGTCGAAGCCATCCTGCGCGAAACCGGTGGCGAAGGTGTGGATGTGGTGTTCGACACCATCGGTGGCGACACCCTCACTCGCAGCCCTGACGTGCTCGCTCAACTGGGCCGCGTGGTCTCGATCGTGGACATTGCCAAGCCGCAAAACCTGATCCAGGCCTGGGGCAAGAACGCCAGCTATCACTTTGTGTTCACCCGCCAGAACCGCGGCAAGCTGGATGAATTGAGCACATTGGTAGAGCGCGGTCAGTTGCGCCCACACATTGGCGCGGTCTATTCGCTGGCCGACCTCGGCCTCGCCCACGCACGGCTGGAGTCGCCCAACAACGGCCTGCAAGGCAAAGTTGTGATCGCGATCGAACCCTCGCTGATCCCGTAAGCGCGCCCCATCAACCGTTCACGTCATTTTTGAGGAATCGCCATGATTTACGAGATCGCTGTGCTGCCCGTTCACAAAGAACGCACCGAAGCATTCAAGCAAGCATTTGCCGCCGTCGCGCCGTTACTCACCCGCGCCAAGGGTTACGGCGGCCACTTGCTCTCGCCAGGGATTGAAACCCCCGAGCGCTTTAACCTGATCGTGCGCTGGGCTTCGTTGGAGGATCACACTCCAGGCTTTGAAGTCAGTGAAGACCATCGGATCTTCATGCTGGGCCTGGAGGAATATTTTTCCGAAGAGCCGACGGTCTACCATATTGAAGGCGGCACTTTTTAATCCGCGAGGACAACGATTCCGAGGCCACCGTTGGCCGGGAACGCAGTGCTTCAAGAGGTGGATGGCTTCAAATCAATTAGCCGTTGTGAAATAGCGCTTGCCGCTGATGTAAGGTTTTACATTGCGCGCAAGCGCTCACACATATCGAGGTGCAGAAATGGCCAAGGCCGCGGATGTCGTTGTGCAATGCCTGGAGAACGAAGGTGTCGAGTACGTGTTCGGCATTCCCGGTGAAGAAAACCTGGACCTGCTGGAGTCGTTGCGCCGCTCCAATATCAAGCTGATTTTGACTCGCCACGAGCAGTCCGCAGGGTTCATGGCCGCCACCTATGGCCGGCTGACCGGCAAGACCGGCGTCAGCCTGTCGACCCTGGGCCCGGGTGCGACCAACCTGGTCACAGCCGGGGCGTACGCCTATCTGGGCGGCATGCCAATGCTGATGATCACCGGCCAGAAACCGATCAAGAAGTCCAAGCAGGGCCGATTCCAGATTTTAGATGTGGTTGGCATGATGCAGCCGCTGACCAAGTATTCCCATCAGTTGGCGTCCGCCGACAACATCCCCTGGCGCGTGCGTGAAGCCTTCCGCCTGGCGGAAGAAGAAAAGCCTGGCGCGGTGCATCTGGAGTTGCCGGAAGACATCGCCGCCGAGCAGACCGAGAGTATGCCGGTGCCGCCGAGCCTGCATCGTCGTCCGTTAGCCGAACACAAGGCGATCGATGCCGCCGTACAGAAACTTCAAGCCGCCCGCAGTCCGATTCTGGTGATTGGCGCCGGGGCCAATCGCAAGATGACGGCCAAGGTGCTCAAGCAACTGATCGACGATACCGGCATCCCGTTTGTCACCACGCAAATGGGCAAGGGTGTGGTCGATGAGCGCCATCCGCGCTTCCTCGGCAACGCCGCGCTGTCCGCTGGCGACTTCGTCCATCGCGCCGTCGAGGCCGCCGATCTGATCGTCAACATCGGCCACGATGTCATCGAAAAGCCGCCGTTTTTCATGGTCCGTGGCGGCACCGAAGTGATCCACATCAACTTCCGTTCAGCTGAAGTCGACCCGGTGTACTTCCCGCAAATCGAAGTGGTCGGCGACATCGCCAACGCCGTGTGGCAGATCGGCGAAGCGCTGCAGATTCAGGACCATTGGGACTTCAGCCGGCTGATGGCGATCCGCGAAGCCAACGAAGCGCAGATCATCGAAGGCGCTGACGACGACCGCTTCCCGATCTACCCGCAGCGCTTCGTGGCGGACGTTCGCCGCGCCTTACCGTCCGAAGGCATCGTTGCGCTGGACAACGGCATCTACAAAATCTGGTTCGCCCGCAACTACAAGGCGCACAAGCCCAACACCGTGTTATTGGACAACGCCCTGGCGACGATGGGCGCCGGCCTGCCGTCGGCGATGGCGGCGCATCTGGTGTACCCGGATCGGCCGGTGGTCGCGGTGTGTGGTGACGGTGGTTTCATGATGAACAGCCAGGAGCTGGAAACCGCGGTACGGCTGAAGATGAACCTGACGGTGATCATCCTGCGCGACGACGCCTACGGCATGATCCGTTGGAAGCAGTCGAACATGGGCTTCACCGATTTTGGCCTGGACTACGGCAACCCGGACTTTGTCATGTATGCGCAAAGCTACGGTGCCAAGGGCCATCGCGTGGAAAGCGCCGAGGGCTTCCTGCCGTTGCTGCAGCGCTGCCTCAGCGAGCCGGGCGTGCACGTGATCGATTGCCCGGTGGACTACTCGGAAAATGACTTCATCCTCAACGGTGAGCTCAAGAGAAGAAGTGCGCTGGTCTGATCTCTCGAGTCCCGTTTGTCTTGATGGCGGCACTGCGGTGCCGCCGTTCTTTCTGTACTGAAATCGGAGTTCATCATGCAGCTCAAAGACACTCAGCTATTCCGCCAGCAAGCCTTTATCGATGGCGCTTGGGTCGATGCGGACAATGGTCAGACGATCAAGGTCAATAACCCGGCCACCGGTGAAATTCTGGGCACCGTGCCGAAGATGGGCGCTGCCGAAACCCGCCGTGCCATCGAAGCCGCGGACAAAGCGCTGCCAGCCTGGCGTGCGCTGACCGCCAAGGACCGCGCCAATAAACTGCGTCGCTGGTTCGAGCTGATCATCGAAAACCAGGACGACCTCGCGCGCCTGATGACCCTTGAGCAAGGCAAGCCATTGGCCGAAGCCAAGGGCGAAATCGTTTACGCCGCGTCCTTTATCGAGTGGTTCGCCGAGGAAGCCAAGCGCGTCTACGGTGACGTGATTCCGGGCCACCAGCCGGACAAGCGCCTGATCGTGATCAAGCAGCCGATCGGCGTCACCGCCGCCATCACCCCGTGGAACTTCCCGGCGGCGATGATCACTCGCAAGGCCGGCCCGGCCCTGGCCGCCGGTTGCACCATGGTGCTCAAGCCGGCCTCGCAAACCCCGTTTTCCGCCTTCGCTTTGGCTGAACTGGCGCAGCGCGCCGGCATTCCGAAGGGTGTGTTCAGCGTGGTGACGGGCAGCGCCGGCGACATCGGCAGCGAGCTGACCGGCAACCCGATCGTGCGCAA
>NZ_JAVLSB010000074.1:0-25690 GCF_031583775.1 Pseudomonas rhizozeae | reverse complement strand
TGGCCGGGGGCGGCTAAACCGGCGTCCTGCCGGGTTGCCCACTGCGCAAGACCTGCGTTCAGCCTCTGGTTAACGGGGCAGAGCAGATCAAAAGCCAAATCAAAAGCTGTGCGCCGAGGCGGCCTAGTAGCCGACCTGGGTTCGGGTCGTACGAGTAATTCTGTGGGAGCGAGCCTGCTCGCGAAAGCTGACTATCAGTCACTTCATAATCCGAGGATTGACCAAAACCCTGTGGGAGCTTGGCTTGCCAGCGATGACTCTCGCTCAGGCGCTAGAGATCTTGCATGCGTACATATCCATTCCTTTTGTGATGGCTGATATAGGTTCCGCTCTTACAGCGGGCTTGCTCCGGGCGGCGTTCCGAAGAAAGCTGACTATCGGCGACTGAATAATCTGCGGATGTACCCAAATCATCGTCAGATCGCTGCACTGCCCTCTTCGCCACAAACAGCAGAGCAGAATTCGACCCTGTCCCCCGCCTGGCGCGGGAACAAACTCATCGTCCAAACACTCTTTAACCCTTAATCGCTGGGTCCATTCGCGCGGCCAGTGCTAATCTCCACGCACTTTTCGTGCTGTCGTGCCCGCTGACCGATTCGGGTCAGCGAACGACCGCCACACCCTCAACAACGGACATTGATCGGGTAAACCATGAATAAATCTGCAGGGGTTCTGTTAGCTATCGTTGTCGCCGTGGGTGCTATCAGCGCCGGGGGCGCCTGGTACACCGGCACCAAGCTTGAAGGGGTGCTGCAAACCTCGATCAGCGACGCGAACAAGGAACTGCAGACAGCCCTGGTGGGCTCCAAAGGCACCGCGACTCTGGAGTTGGTGTCGCTGGAGCGCGGCGTGTTCACCAGTACCGCGCATTACCGCCTCAAGGGTGACGGCGAGATGTTCGGTGACCAGCCCGTTGAACTGCTGCTGGTCGATCACATCGAGCACGGCCCGCTGCCGTTCTCGCGCCTGACCACGCTCAAGTGGCTGCCGGTCATGGCCACCAGTCACTATTCCCTGGAAAAGAACGCGCTGACCGAAAAATGGTTCGCCGCCACCAAGGGCGAGTCGCCGCTCAAAGGCGTGGTCAACATTGGCTACGACCGTGCCACCAACGGCAATCTGGAATTGCTGCCGCTGGAAACCGCGCTGGATGAAAAATCGAGCCTGAAGTTTTCCGGCCTGAAGATGGACATGGATGCCAGCGCCGAAGCGAAGAAGGTCAAGCTCAGCGGCTACATGGACAGCCTCAAACTGGTCACCGTGTCGGAAGACCAGGCACCGGTGCAGGTCGAGCTGAACGGCCTGACCCTGGCCAGTAACCTGAGCAAAAGCAGCTACGGCTATTACGTTGGCGAGAACACCCTGGAGCTGACCAACACCAAGACCACTTTCGGTGTGAAACAGTCGGTGCTGAACTTCAAGAACTTCGAGATGAAGAACGCCACCGAAGAGTCCGGCACCAGTGCCTCGGGCCGTGCGGATTACAAGGTTGGCGAAGTGTCGTTCAACGACAAAGTGGTGGGTTCGGCGAAAATGGCCATGAGCCTGAAGAACCTCGACATCCCCGCCACCATGTCCTTGATGCAGCTGTACCAGACGCGCCTGCAGCCTTACGAGCAAGCTCTGGCCGAAGCCACGGCGGCGGGCGAGCCGGCCCCGGAGTTGAACCTCACCCCGGCCGAGGAAACCCAGGCCAAGGCTGACATCGAGAAGCTGCTGGCCGGCGGTCCGCAAGTCGCTCTGGAGAATCTCTCCTTCACCACGGCCAACGGTGAAAGCCGCGCTAACCTGGTGGTCGACCTGACCAAGCCGCAGTCGTTGGATCTGCCGGCCGATCAATTGGGCCGACAGCTGATCGCGTTGCTCGACTTCAATCTGCAAGTGTCGAAGCCGATGATCGCCGACCTGGTGGGCATCCAGGCGCAGATCGACGGCCAGACCGATGCCAAGGCAATTGCCGACCAGGCCAGCGCCACCGCCGACATGGCCAGTGCCATGGCCGTGGGCAGCCAATTGGCCACGCTGGACGGCAACAACATCGTGACCAAGCTGCATTACGCTGCCAATCAGGTGGAGTTCAACGGCCAGAAAATGACCGTCGAACAATTCATCGGGTTTGTGATGAGCAAACTCGGTGGCGCGGGTGTGATTCAGTAAGCGCTGCTTTGCACTAAGCGATCGTCAACGCCCGGCTTCTGCTAAACGCAGGGTCGGGCGTTTTGCCGTTCGCAAACGGCCGGGAAGCATTCAACTCTGACTGCTGAAATCGCGAACCAGCCGCCACGCTTCGTCAAGAGACAGCGGTTGCTTCATGCGCTGGGCGAGCATCGCCGTAGCGCGCTCTTCATCGCAGGCCACGACCGCCGCGACCAGCCCGTCCTTGCCCAATAGACCAATGAACGGCGGATGGTTCGGGTCGCCTTTGAACTCCACTGCGTCCCAATTTTCGGCGTGGCCCAAGTAGTCGTAGCGCTTGCCGAAGTGGTAGGTCCAGAAAAACGGCACATCCAGATAATGTTCTTGCCCGCCGAGCATGTTCAGCGCGGCGATCCGCGCCTGTTGCTGGGCGACGCGCCAATGTTCGATGCGCTCGGGCGTGCCGTTGAGCGGGAAGGTCACAATGTCGCCGGCCGCCCACACGCCTTCGCTGACCGCCATGCCACCGTCGGCAGTCAGTGAATGATCGTCCTCCTGCGGCAAGTTGCTGAACACATCGGTCGCGGGGCTGACACCGACCCCGACCAGCACCAGATCGGCGACGAACCGTTGGTCGTTATCCAGCAGCACCGCTTCGACTTTGTCAGTGCCTTCGATGCTGACCGCCTGACCGTCGCAGTGATATAGCACACCGTTGGCTTCGTGCCGCGCGCGAATGGCCTCTCCGACCCGCTCGCCGAATTGCGCGGCGAAGGGGGTGGCGTGGCGGGCCAGGACGGTGACGTCCAGTCGATGTTTACGCAGGGCCGATGCGGCCTCCATAGCGATGAAACTGTCGCCGATGATCACTGCCCGTTGCCCCGGTTTGGCGGCTTCGACGATCTGCCGCGCGTGGTCCTTGCTGCGTAGCAAAAACACCTGCGGCAGATCCGCACCGGGAATGTCGAGGGCGTGTGGTTGACCGCCGGTGGCGATCAACACGGCGTCATAGCTCAGAGCTTCGCCCTGTTTTAACTGGATCGTGCGCTGCGTCGTGTCGAGGCCAGTGACTTCATCATTCACCCGTTCGATGCGTTGTTCATCGTAAAACCCGGCCTCGCGCAGCGGTGGGGTGTCGTCCGGCGGCATTTCGCCGGCAATCACGAATTTGCTCAGCACAGTGCGGTCGTAGCCGGCGTCTGCTTCGCGGTCGATCAGTTGAATGCGTCCGCCAAAGCCCGTCTCCCGCAGGGCGGCGGCGCCTGCGGTACCGGCCGCCCCCGCGCCGATAATCACAAAGGTGCGCGGGTCATCGGTCAGCGGGGTTTTCTGCGCGAGCAAGGGTTGGTCATCGACCCATACCTCGTCATCGCGCACTTCCAGGTGATAGCGCTTGAGGCTGTCCAGGGCCGGCGGTTCGCACAGCGCGCCATCCTCCAATCGAAACGCTGCCTTGTGCCACGGGCAGATCAAGCGACCGTGACACACTGCCCCGTCGGCGAGTGGTGCCCCCGCGTGCGGGCACTCGCCTTGATAGGCCCGCAGTTCATGACCGGTACGCAACAGCACGATTTTGCTGTCAGCGATCTGCACTTCCAGGCCGCGATCTTCTCTGACATCGGCAACACGGGCGACACGGTGCAAGGTCATGATCAGTCTCCGGCAGGCATTTCCCGTTGGAGTCGGGCGATTCTGCCGAGGTTCAGCCCAATTCCCCGTGCCACACCGGCGAGCGTGCGGCTATAGTTCGCTGGCCGACGACGGCCCCATCAGCGCAAGGTGCTTGGCATGACCCGATTGACCTCTCTGAACCCTTGGCTGGCGGCCATCGCCGTCGCCTTCTGTGTGCAATTGCCAGTGCAGGCCCAAGAGCGTTTCACCCTGAATATCCCCGGCGTGACCGACGATCGGCTGTTCACTTCGGCGGCCGCCAGTGACGCGGCGGGCTGTGGCGGGCACAACGTCTCGCCGGCCCTGAACTGGAACGCCGGCCCGGCAGGCACCCTCAGCTACGCGATTGTCATGCACGACCCCGATGGCGGCAAAGGGCAGGGCGTCGATCACTGGGTGCATTACGGCATTAAACCGACGACCCACCAGATTGCTTCCGGCGTTGGCGGCAAACCCGGCCTCGAAGGTGTCGGCGGTACCACCAGCAAAGGCACCACCACATACATCGGTCCGTGCCCACCGGTCGGAGACAGCGCCCACCACTACATCATCCAGATCTTTGCCCTTGACCTCGCACCGGATGCGTTGCCCGCCGGCCTGACCCGCGTGCAGTTGCTGGAAAAAATCAAAGGTCACGTACTGCGCAACAGCAGCGTGGTGCGCCGTTACCACCGCTGAAAAAAATGTTCGGGTGATTAACCCGAAGCTTGAGGGCTGGCCGTCTCAACAGGGGAATGAATCAATTTCCTCCTGAGGTCAGCCCCCATGTCCCTCCCTCTGCACGACCTTCGCCCCGCCGCCCAGGGTTTCGCCGTCGTTTTATTGCTGGCGGTGGCCGGTTGCGGCGTCTCGTCCACGCCTGAAACCTCGTCGACCGCCGCGCCTGCTCAACCCGTCAGTCAACGCCTGCCCGCGCCGGTCCACAGCGAAGCGTTGATGGCCGACGGTGCGCTGGTGAAACGCGCTGCACGGGCGGAATCGAAGTCGATGTACGCGCCCATGCCGGCCGGGGACATCAGCCCGCCGGGCTATCGCGATGAATCCCGCGAGCAGTACCAGGCGCTGGCCGACAACCCGATTCACAGTGTCGCGCAAATGCCGGTCTCGACCTTCAGCACCGACGTCGACACCGGCGCCTACGCTAATGTCCGGCGTCTGCTCAACCAGGGGCAGTTGCCGCCGCAAGGCGCGGTGCGACTGGAAGAAATGGTCAATTACTTTCCCTACGATTACGCGTCGCCCACCGATGGCTCGCCGTTCGGCGTGACCACCGAGCTGGCGCCGTCACCGTGGAACCCGCACACCCGATTACTGCGCATTGGCATCAAGGCCTCCGACCGCGCCGTGGGGGAGCTGGCGCCGGCGAATTTGGTGTTTCTGGTGGACGTGTCTGGCTCCATGGACCGCCGCGAAGGTTTGCCGCTGGTCAAAAGCACCCTGAAATTGCTGGTCGATCAATTGCGCGAGCAGGACCGCGTGTCGCTGGTGGTGTATGCCGGCGAATCGCGGGTGGTGCTGGAGCCGACTTCGGGTCGCGACAAGGCGAAAATCCGCAACGCCATTGAACAACTGACGGCGGGTGGCTCCACGGCGGGCGCTTCAGGCATCGAACTGGCCTACCAAATGGCCCGTCAGGCGTTTATCCCCAATGGCATCAACCGCATCCTGCTGGCCACCGACGGTGACTTCAATGTCGGCATCAGTGACTTCGACAGCCTCAAACAACTGGCTGTGGATAAACGCAAGACCGGGATTTCCCTGACCACCCTGGGTTTTGGCGTGGGTAACTACAATGAACACCTGATGGAGCAATTGGCCGATGCCGGCGACGGCAATTACGCCTACATCGACAACTTGCGCGAGGCGCGCAAAGTGTTGGTCGACCAACTCAGCTCGACCTTGGCGGTGGTGGCGAAAAACGTCAAAGTCCAGGTGGAATTCAACCCGGCCCACGTCAGCGAATATCGTTTGCTCGGCTACGAGAACCGCGCCCTGAAGCGTGAGGATTTCAGCAATGACAAAGTCGATGCTGGCGAAATCGGCGCAGGCCACACGGTGACGGCGTTGTACGAAATCGTACCGAAAGGCCAAAAGGGTTGGCTGGAGCCGCTGCGCTATGGTGAGGTGGTGTCAGACGTTTCCGCAAAAAATGGAGAAATGGCAATGCTGCGCGTGCGTTATCAGTCGCCGGAGGGTGGCAACAGTCGTTTGATCGAGCGGCCAATCCTCGGCGAAAAACTCCGCAGCCTGGCCGCGGCCAGTGATGACTTGAGGTTTGCCGCAGCGGTTGCGGCGTTTTCCCAGCAACTCGAGGACGGTCGTTACACCGGCAGCTTCCAACTCAAGGACACTGAAGCCCTGGCCCGCGCGGCACGAGGTGATGATCGCTATGGGCTGCGCGCCGAATTCGTGCAACTGGTGGAGCTCGCGCAGAGCCTGCAATCCTCCGGCGCCGGCCATCAGGTTTCAAGTCGCGAATGACCGGCAGGGCGGCTGTGGATAACGCCGGCGCCAGCAGCGATGAGTCGCTGTTGGCGCGTTACCGTTCGGGCGAAGCGACGGCGTTCGACGCGTTGTACCAGCGTCATCGCCAAGGCTTGTATCGATTTTTGCTGGGCCTGAGCGGCAAGGCAGAATGGGCCGAGGAGGTTTACCAGGACACCTGGCTGAGCTTGATCCGCAGCACCAGTCAGCCACAAGGGCGGGCGAGTTTTCGTACCTGGCTCTACCAAATTGCCCGCAATCGCCTGATTGATCATTGGCGCAAACACGGGGTTCGCAACCCGCTGCACGACAGCTACGACGAACAACTGCATGCCCAGGTCGACGATGGCAACGAGCCGGAACACTTGCTCAATCTCAGCCGCGACAGCCAGCGCCTCGACGCCGCATTGCAGACCCTGCCCGCTGACCAGCGCGAAGTGTTCCTGCTGCGCGCCCATGGCGACCTCGATTTGCCACAGATTGCGGCGCTCACCGACACTGCGCTGGAAACGGTCAAGAGCCGCTTGCGTTACGCCCAGCAAAAATTGCGTCGGCTGCTGGCCGAGGAGGTACTGACATGACTGACGCCCGTCCGACACCGGAAGACCAAGTGCTTAAACATTTTCGCGACAACACCCCCGGCGAACCTCCGGCGCACCTCGATGCGTTCATCCTCGCTGCAGCCCACCGTGAAGCCCCGGCCGTGAAGCCCAGCCTTTGGCAAAAATGGCTGCGTGCCTGCCAGCAGCCGCGCTGGCAAGTGGCGTTCGCCAGCCTGGTCGGCGTGGCCCTGATGCTGACGCTGGTGCAACGCGCCCCGGTTCCGCAAGCCACTTACGACTTCGCCCCCGAACCCAAAGCCGCGGTCAAAACCGAAGCGGCACGTGCGCCGGCGCCTGTCGCGCGCGCCCTTTCCGCACCGGCCGGCGAAATGGCCGCGCCTGTGCCGGCCGCGCCCATGGCCGACTTCGCCGCGCCGCAGCAGGAAGCGCTGAGCACCGAGCGCGCCGGGGCTCTCGACGAAGCCAAAACCAGCAAAAAATCCGCTGCCCGCGTGGCCCCGAGCCTGGATGATCAACTGCGCGAAGTCCTGCGCCTGCGCGCTGCCAATCAAGGTCCAGCAGCCGATGCCTTGCTCAAGTCTTTACGGCAACGTTATCCCGCCGAAAATCTCGACGCACGCCTCAAGCAAGTGGCCAAACCCTGACCGACATCCTTCAGCGCATTTGGCACGACCCCGCGAAAGGGCGCACTATCCGTTTATTGCCGATGCGTTGGAGGAAGCCGTGGCGCAAAAAATCGATCGCATCGCCCAGTTGCTCAAAAGCGCCGAGATCCGTCAGGCCGTGACCGAGACGCGTAAGGAATTTCTGCTGAATCAGCCGGAAGAGCTCGTTGACGACAGTGGTCTGGAGGACGAGGAGCTGGACGAGGTGGGGGATGAGGATGAGTACGATGAATTTGACTGGACGACTGAGTGAATGAAAAAACCGCTGCGGCGGTTTTTTTTGGCCTCCGCTGTTTCGCCCTTCCCATCGCCCACCTGAGAACCGCTACACCTGTCGCACCACCTGTCGCATTTCTGCGACACCTGCCCGCTACACCCCTGCGCCGAGAACTCCCCTCCGCCGCACTGAAACCCCCGCGGCATCGGCCTTGTAGTCCCTTTCTCCATGCCTGGCACAGTCGTTGCGCTATCGCTGTGTACCGATAGCGTGAGGCTGCGGTGCCTACTAATAAGAATCGGAGACTCAACGATGAACCAGATTAGCCAGCAGCGATGCCTGTTGGGCGGTGGTGCCCCCTCGGTCGCACGCAAACTCTTTACCTCACTTGTGCTCAGTGCCGCGGTCAGCGGTGCTGTGCTGGCGGCACCGGACAAGCCTGCGGCGGTCGATGGTGCGCGCATCAGCGCGGCCGACAGCGAGCCGGGCAACTGGATGAGCACTGGCCGCACCTACGATGAACAACGCTTCAGCCCGCTGAAAAAAATCAACGACGGCAACGTCGCCAAGTTGGGTCTGGCCTGGACCTACAAACTCGACATCGACCGTGGCGTCGAGGCCACGCCGATTGTGGTGGACGGTGTGATGTACACCACCGGACCGTTCTCCATCGTTTATGCGCTGGACGCCCGCGACGGCAAACTGCTCTGGAAGTACGATCCCAAATCCGACCGTGGTCGCGCCGGCGAAGCCTGCTGCGATGCGGTGAATCGCGGCGTGGCGGTGTGGAATGGCAAGGTCTACGTCGGCGTGCTGGATGGTCGCCTGGAAGCCATCGATGCCAAGACCGGCCAACTGGCGTGGTCGGTGGATACCCGCACCGACCATTCGCGCAGCATCACCATCACCGGCGCGCCACGCATCGTCAAAGGCAAGGTGATCATCGGCAACGGTGGGGCCGAATATGGCGTGCGCGGCTACATCACCGCCTATGACGCCGAGACCGGCAAGCAGGACTGGCGCTTCTTCACCGTGCCCGGCGACCCCAAGCTGCCGCCGGAAGGCAAGGGCATGGAAATCGCCGCCAAGACCTGGCACGGCGACAAGTTTGTCGATCAGGGCGGCGGCGGTACGGTGTGGGACTCGATGTCCTACGACCCGAAACTGAATCTGCTGTACATCGGCGTCGGCAACGGCTCGTCGTGGAACCCGAAACTGCGCTCCGAAGGCAAGGGCGACAACCTGTTCCTCTCGTCCATCGTCGCCATCAACCCGGACACCGGCGAGTACGTCTGGCACTACCAGACCACGCCGGGTGATGCCTGGGACTACACCGCCACCGCGCACATCATGCTGGCCGACCTGAAGATCTACGGCAAAGAACGCAAGGTGCTGATGCAGTCGCCGAAGAACGGCTTCTTCTACGTGATCGACCGTGCCACCGGTGAGTTGTTGTCCGCCAAGAACATCGTGCCGATCAACTGGGCCACCGGCGTCGACATGAAAACCGGGCGGCCGATCGTCGATGAAAAAGCCGCGGTGTATTGGACCGATCCTGAGAAGAAAGCCAAGCTCGTGCAGCCCGGTTTCTGGGGCGCCCACGACTGGCAGCCGATGTCCTATAACCCGGCTACCGGACTGGTCTACATCCCGGCGCACATCATGTCGGCGCTGTACCAGGACACCGACGGCCATCCGCGCAAGAAATTCAAAAGCATGTACCAGTTGCAGGTGAACACCGGAATGATGCCGGAAGACCCGGATGGCTTGCGCAAACTGGCGGACACCTGGACCGGCAAGTTGATCGCCTGGGACCCGCTCAAGCAGGAAGTGCGCTGGGAAGTGCCGTACTCGACCATCTTCAACGGCGGCACCCTGAGCACCGCCGGCAACCTGGTGTTTGAAGGCACCGCCGATGGCCGCGTGGTCGCTTACTCCGCCGACAAGGGCAAGATGCTCTGGGAGCAACCGGCCAACACCGGCGTGATGGCCGGCCCGGTCACCTATGAGGTGGACGGCGAGCAATACGTGACGTTCATGGCCGGTTGGGGCGGGGCGTTTTCCACCTTCGCCGGGGCGCTGTCGCTCAAGGCCGGGGTCAAGCCCAACGCCCAGGTGCTCACTTACAAACTCGGCGGCACCGCCAAGCTGCCTGACCTGAAATACAAATACGCTGACCACAAGGTTGATCCGCCACCGTTCACCGGCACCCAGGAACAGGTTGACCAGGGCCGCGCGATCTTCAATGGCCACTGCGACACCTGTCACGGCATCAACGCGATCAGCGGCGGCGTGCTGCCGGACCTGCGCATGCTCAGCAAGGAAAACCACCAGGCTTTCCTCGGGATTGTCTACGGCGGCCGGGTGCCGGATGGCATGCCGTCGTTCGCTGAAGAGCTGACCCCGGAACAGGTCGAGCTGGTGCACCAGTACATCATCAAGCGCTCGCATGAATTGCTGCAAACCATGCAGACCGCGAAGAAACCTTGAGCCCGGCACGGAGACTGACGCCATGACCACGACTTACCAGAACTACATCGACAACCAGTTTGTCGGCAGCGAAGAACACATCGAGGTGTTCAACCCGGCCAACGCAGAGTTGCTGGCGCGGGTGCCGCAGGCCAGCAACGATCAAGTGGCAAACGCCATCGCTGCCGCCCGCAAAGCGCAAAAGGGCTGGGCGGCCAAACCGGCCATCGAGCGGGCCGGCTATCTACGGCGCATCGCCGCCAAAGTCCGGGAAAACGCCGAACGCCTGGCCCGGGTGATTACCCAAGAACAAGGCAAGGTGCCGGGCCTGGCCTTGGTGGAAGTTAACTTCACCGCCGACTACCTCGACTACATGGCCGAGTGGGCGCGCCGTCTGGAAGGTGAAGTACTGACCAGCGACCGCGTCGGCGAGCACATCTTTCTGCAGCGTAAACCGTTGGGCGTGGTGGCGGGCATCCTGCCGTGGAACTTCCCGTTTTTCCTCATCGCTCGCAAGATGGCCCCGGCGCTGGTGACCGGCAACACCATCGTGATCAAGCCGAGCGAAGAAACGCCGATCAACTGCTTCGAGTTCGCCCGCCTGGTGGCCGAGACTGATTTGCCGACCGGTGTGTTCAACGTCGTCAGCGGCACCGGCGCGGGTGTGGGTCATGCGCTGACCAGCCACGCCGGCATCGACCTGATCAGCTTCACCGGCAGTGTGCTGACCGGCTCGCGGATCATGGCTGCCGCCGCACCGAACATCACCAAGCTCAACCTGGAACTGGGCGGCAAGGCCCCGGCCATCGTGTTGGGCGATGCTGACCTCGACCTGGCGGTGACCGCCATTACCGCGTCGCGAGTGATCAACACCGGGCAGGTGTGCAACTGCGCCGAGCGCGTCTACGTCGAGCGTAAAGTGGCTGAGCAATTCATCGAAAAACTCGCCACTGCCATGGCTGCCACCCGCTACGGCGACCCGTCGCTGGAGGCGAATCTGGACATGGGCCCGCTGATCAACCAGGCCGGCCTCGACAAGGTCGCGCAGATGGTCAGAACCGCCACCGGGCAGGGCGCGCAACTGATGACCGGCGGCGCCGTGGCGGATAAAGGCAAGGGCTTCCACTACCAGCCGACCGTGCTGGCCGGTTGCAACGGCGACATGGAAATCATGCGCAAGGAAATCTTTGGCCCAGTCCTACCGGTGCAGATCGTCGACGACCTCGACGAAGCCATCGCCTACAGCAACGCCAGCGAATACGGCCTCACCTCATCGCTCTACACCCGCAACCTCAGCGCCGCGATGAAGGCCAGCCGCGAACTGGATTTCGGCGAAACCTACATCAACCGCGAAAACTTCGAAGCCATGCAGGGCTTCCATGCCGGCACGCGAAAGTCGGGGATTGGCGGCGCGGATGGCAAGCACGGGTTGTATGAGTTCACGCACACCCACGTCGTGTACATCCAGGAGTAACGGCCAGGGCTGGGGATTCGATCAGCAATGCCTTGAGCGGTCCTTCGGGTTCGCTCCTTTTTCACTGGGTTTGGCGACAACGAACCCAGTGAAAAGGGAAGCGCGGTTGGATGGCTTAGAACACGTCGTTGGGCTGCACGATTCCATGCTTTTTCATCTTGCGGTACAGCGTCGAGCGGGAAATCCCGAAGTGCTCCGCAGCAGCACTGATGTTCCAGCGGTGTTCGCGCAGGGTGGCGTACAGGTAGCGGGTTTCGGCGTCGCCGAGTTGCTCGGCGAGGTGAGTGGTCGGGGTCGGGTTATGTGGCAGGGAGGGGGCGGCATGCAGTTCGTTGGGCAGGCAATCGATGTCGATCAGGCCGTCCTCTGCCAGGGCGACGGCGTAGCGCAGGCAGTTGAGCAACTGACGGATATTGCCCGGCCACCCATAGCCGTGCAGGCGCTTCCGCGCCTCGGCGTGCAAGCGCAAACCGTTCGAGCCGGGTTGCGCTGCCAGCAACTGCTCGATCAACTCACCTCGGTCACTGCGTTCGCGCAGCGCGGGCAACGCCAGGGTCATGCCGCTCAGGCGGTAGAACAAGTCTTCGCGGAAGGCTTTGCTGCGGATCATCTCGGCCAGGTCCTGGTGGGTCGCCGAGACCACTTGCACGTCCAGCGGCACCGGCACTTCGCTGCCCAGCGGCGAGATTTCCCGTTCGGCCAACACCCGCAGCAAACGGGTTTGCAGATGCGCCGGCATGTCGCCGATTTCATCCAGAAACAAGGTGCCGCCATTGGCCACTTCCAGCTTGCCCTTCATGCCTTTTTTATTGGCGCCGGTGAAGCTGCCGCTGCGGTAACCGAACAGCTCACTCTCGATCAGGCTCTCCGGAATCGCCGCGCAATTGAGTGCCACAAAGGGGCCGTTGCGACGGCTGCTGGCTTGGTGAATAGCGCGGGCGAAGGCTTCTTTGCCAGTGCCGGTTTCGCCGGTGATCAGAATCGAAATGCCTTTGTCGATCACCTTGCGGATTCGTCGCACCCCTTGTTGCAACACAGGATCGGCGCCTTCCAGTTGATCGAGCAGCGGGTGGTGACTGGTGACGTTAGGTGCCGACGCGCTCGCCGTGGTGGGTCGCACGGAACCGGCCGGAATGCGCAGGCCAACGTCCACCAGCGCGTCATCCGCCAGGGCGCGCAGGCAAACGCTACGGCCGCCACCGCTGGTCATGCGCAGCAACTCATCGACGTTGGTCGGCAGCAGGCTGTCGATCCGTCGGCCGAGCAGCGCGTGCGGTTGCCGGGGGTTATGCGCCTGATCGTAGGCGACGAACGCCGCGCGATTGGCGCCGATCACCCGGCCGCTTTCGTCCAGCGCCAACAGGTGCTCGTAGGCCAGGTCACTGATGTCGTCGCGGGACTTGATGTCGAGGGTGAGGCAGTCGCGGAAACTCTGGCGGAAGTGCGCATTTTCAATCAACCGCGCATACATGATCACCAGTTGTTGGGTGAGGTACTGCGCCTCTTTCGGTCCGTCGCTGTTAAGGCTGGTGGCGTTCAGGCAACCGCGCAGCAAGCCTTGGGCATCAAAGATCGGCGACACCGAGCAACTGAGGCGAAAGTTGGAGGTGAGAAAGTGTTCCTCGCGGTGAATGGTCATCGCCTGGGCTTCCGCCAGGCATGTGCCGATGCCGTTAGTGCCGACCACCGATTCGTCCCAGCGAGCGCCCACGATCAGCCCGGATTGCGTATAGGGGTCGTGTTGAGAGGGCAGGCGCGCGTCCAGCGTGATGCCATGCTCGTCGCTCAACAACACGGCAAAACCGGCCTGCGCCACACGCTTGGACAGCCCGCTCACGCCTTGGCTGGCGATGGTCAGGTAGTCCTGATGCAAGGCTTGATGCTGACGGATTTCTTCAGCTGTGAGGATGTGCTGAGCCGCCGGCCCTCTCGGGTTGAGGTGGTGTTGGTGGATGCTGCGATACCACGACTGCGCGATCAGCCCGTCCGGACGAATACTGCGTTCGCGGAAGTGTTCGTTGACGAAAGTGGCGAGTTCGCTGGGGTTGGTTTCCAAGGCATGCACGGAGTTAACACCTCACGCTGGCCGATGCTGCCGGTAACCCGCGCAGACCGACGATTTCTTGTTTTTGTTGAATCGTTAGCAAGCCAACGATGTCAATCCACTGCCCTGACTATAGCCCCATGGTCGGCGGCTTGCAGTCATTCTTCCGTCGGATACTTGGCAAAATCGAAGGAATTGCGGACACCGTAGGCAAGGCACGGCCGGACGTTTTACCGCGCCACAGCGGTCCTGCCGGGCGACAAGGACAGAGGTCGCAGTGATGCGACTGATGTAAGGCTTCAGTTACGTCGGAGGCGAATTGAAGCGACACCATCCAGCGATTGCTGCTGAATGGTAAAAGCCAGCCGGAGCGTTCCGGCGCCAAAACAAGAGGAAATAACGATGTGGATCAAACCCAGCTACACCGACCTGCGCATTGGTTTTGAAGTGACCATGTACTTCGCCAGCCGCTAAGCATAAGCAGCAGCGCCTCGGCTTGCCGGGGCGTTTCGCGGAAATGAAGAAGGCGAGAAGTGGTCGAGCGGCCATAGAAAAAGGGCTTAGGTTTTCACCTAAGCCCTTTTCTTTGTATGGTGCACCAGGCGGGATTCGAACTCACCACGTCAGTAGCCCGTGTTTCCCCACCGCCTAGCGGGCCTTTCTGGCTGAATGTACCAGCTTAGTGGGGCTGGTTGATGTCCCACCTACGGTACTCAGCGAACCCACGCAATGCAAATTTCATTGAGTTTCTGCTCCCGGTGCTGGATGGCCTACTTCCTCAACGATTCGCAGGATCTCGTAGGGATCCGCTCCTGTTTGTCTACACACCTCTAGAAACTCAATTACGTCCAGCCTTCGTTCACCGCGCTCGAACTTTGAAACATAAGACTGAGGCCGCCCCAGCTTTTCAGCGACCTGCCATTGAGTTAACCCAGCCGCATTCCTTCGCTCAATCAATAGATCGAGTAAGCGGAGGTAGGGAACAGAGTGGATAGATTTCATTGGAGCTGCCGAAAGGAATTCGACAGGTTCAATAAACCTATTTCAGGATTATCCCAAAATGGGTTTTTGTAGTATTTTCCGCTTGATCGTTTGCTCCCTTTCGATTTACCGCTACGTTTTTGTGAAGCCGCTAGGCGTCGTGGGAACAACTCAACTCAAACCTCGAGTCGTCAGAATGCTAAGAATCGTACTGCTTGTATCGCTAGCTTTACCCACTGCTGTGTTTGCCGATGTCCAGGCGGATTGCAGTGCCAAAATGAATGGCGAAGCGCACTGTGAGTTCGCCAACAAGGGTAAGCAGAAGGACAGCTCTTGCGTCGTCATCGAAGTGGTTAGAGCCTACGATGCAAAAATGTATACCCGACCTTCCTTCGGGGGTAAGGGAGCCACGCTTACTTCCGAAAAGATCTGCTCGGGGCTCGTAGAAGCTAATGACATCCGTGAGCGAACCCCATCGAACTCTTGGGCCGTCAATGGCACGCCGATGACCCCGATGGCGTTCTGTGAGTCTGACAACCCTTGGGAGAAGGCCTCCACCAATTGCATTATGACGACGAAGGTCGTCGCCAACTGAGTGCAGAGGCTACATACCAAGCAGTGACAGTTTTCAGTGGTGTGTATACGGCCTTTCTACAAAGCGTCACTTCTAGCCCCATCCTGGCCTCAAGGCGCCGTGCTTCTCGCTCTGCGCAACTACTCACAGCAATAAATAACGTAGGTCACCTCGTCATTATCTAATGATCGCTAAGCTGTTCGATTACGGTTTTTCTCGGCCATCTGGCCTAAACGAAAGGAATCACTATTCATGAACATGAAAATTTCTGGGATGGTTATTGGTGCTGCTGGCGTTGTGATGCTGATGATTGCGATGGGTATGGACACTAGCGTCGTTGTAGACAGTGCCTACCCATCTCTAGCCGGGATGCGGGTAAACAACCTAGGTCTGATTTCAGAAAAACAGAACTACACGCTTATCGCCGTGGCATTTCTGATCTTGGGTGTGCTGCTTTTTGGGTTCGGTTCCGTTGCCAGCAAGTCCAGTGCAACAGGTGGCGAGATACCTTCTGCTCAAAAACTTGAGCCGGCAGACTACTCCGCCGAGGACTTGATGAGGGCGATCGCCAAAGGCGATTTGATCGAAGCTCGAAAAATCGTGAACTCAGAATTGGACTTAACCAAGGGCGCCGGATCGATGTCTTTTGTCGAATACGCTGATCTTTACGATCAGGTCGAAATCAAGGAGCTGATCCTGATGAAGCAAGGTTCTTGAGGCATTCGCATTTCTTTAAGGCTCGCTCATGAAGGAGGGGACTGCCGTAGTCGCATAATAGTGTCTGTGATGCCTTGAGCATTCGCGTCCAGCGTTTCCATGGCGGCGATTGCGTTGGCAGCGATACTTTTCGATCCATTCTCGGACAGCCACTTGGTCACCTCTTCAATGGCCGCACATATGGCGTGCTGGTTGTGAAGCAGCAATGTGAGAGCGTCCGCTGTGGCTATGTTGGCTTCGGAATTACCTGGCATGTCTATCGTCCTTGAGCAACTGATACGGAGAGACTAGCTGAACTCGTGGTTTTCGGAGCCTCTCTCCAAATCCGCTGGCACCGGGATTAATTGCATTGGCTTGGCCGTAGCCTTAGCGAACATGAGCGGCAGTGAACGCCCCCTACGGACCCAGCTATTCAGGCGGGATGGTTCAACGAGGCCCTCTGCCTCTAAAATCCCCTTCAAAGCTAGGGGCAAGGGCTCTTTGTCGTTTATGTACGTGTAAAGTTATCCACAGGGTTATACAAAATGCTATCTTCACCTTACCATCCATGATCGACCTAGCTAGGTCGGTCATGGATGGTAGGGTGAAGGGGGGAGTCGCATGGGTTTATCTGCGGTCTACCGGTTTACAACCACCCTGCCCACTATTCGTAAAGCTGGGAAGCGTTCATGAAAGAGAGGTTTGACAACCCTCCGTTGCTCGAAATCATCGCCGAGCTTCGTTGGGAGCTGCCATCGGTGGTCAGCCATCCGGGTATACCTACCCCGGTTCTGCCCCCGTTGTCGCAATCCCTTGAGTCCGATATTGATGGATTTTCCAAACAGATCGCCACTCTCGGTTTTCAGAACATAGAGCGTCTAGTTCCGCCCGGTTTCCCGTGGATGACGGGCGGTCCGGTTTTACGTTACACGCATAGTCCGCAAGGGCAAGATGTCCAGGAAACGCTAAAATCGTCGACAATTTTTCAAATTGGTGCAGGGGTTTTCACCGCAAATGCTGTGCCTCCCTATACCAGTTGGGACGACTTCGAGCCGCTTGTAAGGCACGGAGTGGAAGCGATGCTGTCTATGGAGTTTTCCGGTGGGCGGCCGAAAGTCTTTGCACCGTCTCTTCGGTATGTGGATGCGTTCAATGCGGATCTAACGCAGGGGTTGGCTCTGCGTGATTTCTTGGATCAAGTGATGGGGTTGAGCATCAAGCTCCCCGAATCAATCCGTTCTCGCTCGTCTTTGAGTGAAACAGAGGTTCCGCTGGTTCACGTTGTTATGCCGCTTGAGTTCGGGAGATTGATGCTCCAGTTCTTAGATGGCATGGTGAATGGTCAGAGAGCGTACATACTCGATATGTCTGTGCATTTCGACAATTTCGATCGCAGTGATGTTGCGGGAATCATGGAAGCGTTCTCTAGTGCGAGAGACGTAATCCATGAGGTTTTTGTTGGACTGACAAAACCCATTCATGGACTGATGAAGCCAAGGAGCAATGTATGACGACCGTTCATGCCGCGCGCTATTACGAAGCTATGCCTCGTGCTGTTGATTGCCTGGAAACACTGCTTGCGTGGGTTAAGCAAGCAATGCAGACCATGGGATTCGGCACCCGCGCAGAACTCAATGCACATGGCTATACGCGATCAGTTTACGTCACTTCGGTCGCCGAGTTTGCGAGCAGCTATTCCTCTGACGCATCCGTTTGCTTTAACCCTTCCCTAGATGACGAAGAGATCAGGCAGATCACCGCTCGTGCCTACTCTTCGATCTTCGCCATACGCCTTGATGAGCATTCGGCATCGAGAGTAGTAATGCTCGTGGACTGCCAGCTAGGGTGGGATGGTGAAGAGGCAAAGCCTCTTGAGATTCGCTCTCTCCAGGCAGCAACGATGTTCATTATCGCGCATGATCTCAAAGAACGGTCAGTGGGCATTTTTATGAATGGCGACGGAGAGATGATCCTAAATTGGCACGGTCAGGGCGGCAGCTTGGTGGAGCTGACATTTGCGGAACATGAGATTGCGATGTACGTCGATGGTATGGAAGACAGAGTGGTTTTTGCTGCTCAAGATCCGGCTTTCGAAGCAGAAATCGCAAAGCATATCTAACAAGGATAGGCGATGGATGTGGAAGTCATAAAGGCGAGGCCTTTCGCCTTGCCTGAGGAGGAGGTTGTGATTGCACTGCATCCTCCGCGCTGGGACCCGAAGCTAAATCGCGGTACCAAAAGTATTTTCGAAAAACCCAATACTTCAGTCAGCCGCCGAGTCATTTCATCGATCGAAGAAATAGTCGCTTCTTTCCGTCGTTCGATTCAGGGAGGTAAGGTGGACCTGAAAGGTTATGGAGTAATCGGTGTGGCCACAATAAAGGCGATCGGCGATGAATCCCAAAACCCTATCGCTTTTGAAGTGACCGTTGATCCAGTCGACCCAACCCGCGAGGATCCTATTGGCAATCCTGCGCACGCGGAGATCATCCCATTTGCGCCTGATAAAAGCTCAATCCGGCCTCGGGTAAGCGATGGGGTATGTTCCAAGCTCGAGAAAGCGCTCACGGTGGTCCAGGTCGATTAGCCTAGACCTAAGAATTGATCCAGGCGCGGATGCTTTCGTACAGCTCCTGCGCTTGCTGGGTAAGCTTCTGAGTCGAGTAAACCGGACTGGTCTTTTTCAAACGCTCACCAGTTAGCTTGCTTGCAGTAATGTCATATTCTTTGATGCAGTAGATGGCCCATGAGCGGGCGCTCCGGGGCGCTTCGATGTCTACAGCCAGATTGTTGTACCGTTGCCTGTAGCCGGCAGCTAGCGCCTCCCTGAGAGCCTCTGTGACATCATTCACCCGGTCACCTGGGATGCACAGTGCACCATGGATGTGAGCAGGATGATTTTCTGTGCGGCCGGTGTGATTGAATTCAATGTTGAATGCTTGATCAGTCGTAATGCCAAGCTTCGCCAGCGTTCGCTTGATGATCTCAGCGATGTAGTTCGCCGGTCCACGTGGAGCAGCAAGAGCCGCTTCAGCCGTTTCGTGATCGAGTCGGATGGTGATCGTTTTCGCGTCGGGCTTTGTGCACAGCCGGAAGATACGAAAGAACTGTTTGATTTCCGGCCTTACAAATTTCGCCCAGTCCGGCAGTTCACCATTCCCCTGATAATCCTGCACCAGCTTCCGAACGAAAGCATCGATCTTCAGTATTTTCTCTATCTGCTCATGATCAACGTCTGGATGTAGATCCTTAATAGCTACTACACGTTCTGCATGACCCAAGTAGAAATCAGCGAGAAGTCCCGTTTTATTTGAGGTTGGCAGCGCCCGGCCGCGACGTTTTGAGCGTCTGTTTTTTGCATTTACTCCAGAACCGGCAACGTCGATATCGCTCGGAATAAGCTGACTCACTGGAAAAGCAGATGTCTCTTGGTATTCCATGTGTGGCCTGGAAGAGCTGAGAGGCCTGTAGGAAGGTGCTCCCGCAAATAGACCGACCTCTATGGCCCGATACTCTTCAGGCGTGCTGTGGATAGTTTCACGAGGGCCGGCTGGCAGCTCTAGGGCAGGCTCGCCGAGTAGCTCATCCAAGTGTGCAAATTCATCTAGATCGACGTCGATTGGTTGGGGCTGGTCAAACCATTCGTCTCCAAAAAGATGTCTGTAAGCTTGCCTCTGCACCATGCTTTCTGCGTGGCGGTTACGAGCACTAGAGAGCAGGCGAGTTTGAATTTGTGAAACCAGTCCCTCCCTGAATGGGCTCTGATGATTGATCGTCATACAATTCTCAATGCCCGGCACGGATCCGGGCAGATTTTCATTTTTGTGGTTCCCTGGTTGTCGCCAGAGGGTTGAGGGTCTTTTCCTGGTTCTAAGGGTTTGACACTTGTGCGGTCACCATCAGGTCACCTCACTATCAAAGCCTTCGCACACGATGTCATCGTCTTCGACTGCTAGCCTTTCGTTCCAGGCCTCATCCTCTTTTGACTCAAGCCAGCTCAAAGTTTCGAGCTCACCTTCGATTGCTTCAGCGTCACCGTTTTGCTCCGCATCTTCTTTGCGTTGCTCGGCTCTCAGTTTGGCGACGTCGTACTCCGTCATGATGTGAATCCGGAGCTCAGGCATCTCTTCCACGTCCAATGCCATTTCCATCCTTTCTAAAGGTAGAGCTCGACGCCCGACGTCTTGAGTCAGTTTCAGAGCGGTGGCGCTCGCTGCCAGCGCTCTGAAAGAGGTGATATCAGTTACATCAAGCTGCTCGATAGCTATTGAGAGCTTGCTTCTGATTTGGTGACTGATTGAAAGGTCGTCCATCACCAGTGACGCCGCTATCAGTTGGACCTTCTCCAGGGCGAATGCCGCGTTCAGCATGTCCTCTCTGGCCTTTGCGATGAGCTTCTGCTGAGTAGCGCCAGCGACGGTCTTGTTCGCTTTCAGAATGCGCTGTGCAGTGCTCACGCTGATCTCTAGCTGATGCGCGATTGCGGGAATGGTGTATCCCGCTTCCCTCAGAATGACTGCTTGCGCGTTTTGGTCTGGCGTTGCTTTTTTACCCGCCATGTCACACCTCGTCATCGAAATTGCGCAGCACGGTGGGTCTTGGCGGTAGCTTAGCTATGGCGAGCAATTCGGCTTCGAGTCTCTCCCAGTTACCTGCGACGGTGGCTGTAGGAAAGCCGGACAAGCGGGCGATGTCGTGAATTTGGAATGGAGAGAGCGATACGACCGGGGTGCCGGAGGCTCTCAGTGCCTCTATGAGCGAATTAGCGATGGCTTGGCGCGTATGGCTGCGCTGGGTGATGCTCGCTGCGGGTTGGTTGCGGCAAGGTCTAGGCGAGCTGATGCCGTTCTTCCGGCAAAGGTGGTAGGCAGAGTCTTTCGTCCAGCGGATGCCGTCAGTGCGGGGATTACTGTTGTTCAGATGTTGCGCGAGGCGTCTGTAGGAACTGATTGGGTTCTTGAGGAAGTCACGTGCGTTGTCTTCTAAGGTGCTCATAGTGGTGTTTCCTAGGTTTGGATCGTTGGTAAGCGTTCATGAAGTGCGACTCTCGTTTTGTTTATGGTTGATCTGCTTCTAGGAGCAGTGAGCTGATCATATGGCGCCCAGGATTTAGCGTCTAGCGTTTACTTCATAAATATCAATTGCTTGCAAGCGTTTATTCGTACTTTATCGGTTTTTTGTCGTTACACGTTTTCTTGGCCCGACATCAGTGTCGAAGGCATTCAACAATCTGAACAAGCTAATGGTCCTGAAGCAAAAAGCCCGCATCTAGGCGGGCTCTGTTGAATATCTGTCTGATCACGCTTTAAGTGTGCGCTTGATGCGGTAGACCGTCGCGACGCCACACTCGGCCATCTTCGCAACCTCATCAGCGGAGGCCAGTGGATGCTTTGTCAGGATGCTCTCGACCTTCTTCCACTTGTCCGCGTTCTTGCTCTTGCCGGTGGGCTTCCAGTCAGGTTCAGCGGCTTGCTTGTTCTGTATGCCCTGACGGATGCGTTCCACACGTTTCTCTTGGTCAAGGCGCGCCATGGTTGCCATCAAGTCAATCAGCATGCCGTTGACAACCTCCATGATTTGGCCGGTGATGCCGGTATCCTGCACCAGCAGGTGGCTGGTCGGTAGATCGGCAATCACCAGCCGTAAACCTTTGGCTTCAATCGTGGCTTTCAAGGACTTCCAATCTGATTGGGAGAGTCGAGTGAGTCTGTCCACAGATTCGCAGAGGCAGATGTCTCCAGGGGCAGCGGCTTCTAGCATGGCGAGTAATTGAGGACGATCAAGCTTTGTCCCGCTGATGTTCTCTGCATAGATGCCCGCAACAACTAGCCCTTTGTCCGCAGCGAACGCTTCCAGTGCGGTCTTGGCTCTGTTGGCGTCTTGATCCTTGGTGGATGCTCGGAGATAGAGGTGGGCGTTCATGGTTGACTATCCTTTAAGCTTGAATTCGATAGATCAATGATAATCCTATCATTAGGCTATCTGCAATAGTCATTTGATAGGTCTCAGCTAAAGGCTGTCCCCCTATCAAACCTGTCTACTACTTTGATAGCTGATGAAAGGTTACCTGCACACCGGCCCCACGCGTGCACATCAGTGGTTCCAGTATCATTTCGATATCACTTAATTAATTATGTGCGCCAGCAATAACCTCAATCGCGGGCGCTCGAAGCTCGCTCCAGATTCCATGGATGACTAGAAAGGACTTTTTGTGAAGAGACTCGTGCTGGTTGCTGCGTGCACTTTGATACTGGTGGGGTGTGAAGATCAGGGCCTGTTGACTATTGAATCAGCGAAGAAGGGTGTCGCGTCAGTTTTCAAAGATCCGGAGGCTGTCCAGTTCGAAGATTTCACCATCTCTGCTGACGGTAAGCGCGCATGCGGCAGGGTAAATGGGAAAAACGGATTCGGAGCTTATGTGGGGTACGAGAGATTTGGGGCAGCCGTTCAAGGCACCGGAAGCGCAGTCATCATCACGGACGTGAAACTTGAGTCCGAGGAGTGGAAGGATTACGAGGCCCTACTAAAACCGACCATGGGAGATGAGTGGCGCGAGCAGGCTGGTATTAAGAGCAGGCTGATGTGTAAGTCTTGAACTTAGCATGCGCGAAAACGGAGGTGGAGCGAAGGGCCATTCCTGGCCCAAACTCAACTCGATCACACATTCAGGCCAATCGTTCTGCTTGATTCAAACCGTACTCCTCGCGATGTCGCTGGATACTAGCTTGCAGCTTTTCACCCAGGCGGTCTTCAAAGTCCGCGTATGTAACGTTCGCGAGGTCTACGGGGATCACTAGTGCCTCAAGAACGGCCTGTTTTTTCGATATGGTGAACCCGTTTCCGTACTTCGCTACCTGACCTTCATTGCTTCGTGAGTGACCAGTGAGGTCGGGCAACACTAGGTATGCTTCCGACCCCAGTTCTCGCGCCATATCGGTAAACGTGTGACGAAAACTGTGGAAGTTTTTTCTGTCCGTCTCACCGTCAGAGTCCCTGGAGCGAATCCCACATTTGAAAAAATATCCCGCCGCTGGTGTGCTCGGACTCGGGAATCGACAGTAGAAATGCGTGGCGTTGCTACCCCAGCCTTTTTTTGGATTATAGGTAAGTCCATCTGAGAACAGCTTTTCTCGTCCCTGTCTTGATGCCTCGCCGACAAAATCCAGAAATCCCATGCGAATCAGCTCGCTGTGGATGGGCAAAATTCTTCGACTAGACTGATTCTTCAGTGACTTTGGCAGCGGCCGATCTAATTCGTCGTCCATCAGGCTGAGTGTCCAGATGCCGTCTATGTCGTTTTTACTGACATCCTCAGTGTCGAGCTGGCAAAGCTCATTCAGTCGTCCACCGGTAAAAAGTCCCAATAACGGAAGCCAGAACTGATACGGGTACACTGCGTTACTTCTCGTAAGCTCGTTGCTGGTATACAGATAGCCACCGAATATGGCGCGCAGGTCACTCTGAGTGAATGCTTTCTCGGGCGGCATTTGACCAGCAGGGCTGCTGTTGATCTCAGGTCTCTCAGGAGCATCTGGATGAATGGTTGTCATATTTTTTTTGTAGGCAAAGCTGTGTAGCGCTCCAAGGCGGACGGAGATTTTCTCGATCGTCCCGGCACTGATGGGCGTTTCCCCTTCTTTTATAAGGATCGACTCAGGCGCAGAGCATGGACCTGGAATTTTCGCGCCACGAATGCGCCGAATTTCGAAAACCTGCATATAGATGCGTTCGAAGTCTTCAATCGTTAGCAAGTTCACCGGTTTGTTGCCGCTCAAAATATTCAATCGGCAAGCATGGCCGTGCTCGTCTTCTTTTGTTCTTTCAGACTTTTTGCTGTCTTTGGCGAGCCTCTTTTGTGAGTCCCAATGCAGTTTCCATAGTTCGTAGAGGGTAGGTCCGTCAGGCTGCTGCAATGGCTTTGGATCGATCGGGGTAGGTCTTGGACTGCTCACTGGTTGCAGCGCCAGCCGTTCTAGGAGCGCTGGCAGCAGTTTTTTGAACTGGAGCATAGGCAGGTTTCGGCCGCTAGCGTAAAGCTGCTCAGCGAGCTCCTGTTGGCTCTCAGGGATTGCCCCGCTACTTCGTCCAGTCAGCAAGATCGCGATGACGCTCCGGCGCTGTTTCTCTTCGATCTCGCACCATGCTTCATCTGAAAGCACTGACTTAGCGGCTAGTGTTGGCTCTGTTGGTTCACTTGAGTACAAGCCCCAATCCTTCGCCCCGTCCGCCTGTTCGATCTGTTCAATAAACAGCTCGTAGTCTTCGTCTGTTGGTTGGTAATCGTCGCGGTTAACCACATTCAACACCTTGTCAAAAACGGCCTCGTAGCGAGCAACGTATTGCCGCGCACGGCGAAGCGCTAGCCTGAGGCTATCGGTTTTCAGGGAACGTCGGATTTCTCGTTGTAGACCTAACGCAATGCGCAAGGGCGCCGGAGTCACCATTCGAAAATAGTACGTTCCGAAACGATTTGTGAAGAGGTAGGAGGGCTGAGCTGGCATGGTTGGCACCGTTGCGATGCCCCACCTAAAAGCACTATGCAGTGCCTCACTGGGCTTTCAGGCCCTCTACTTGACGGTAAATATATACCGAACAAGCAGTTACAGAAATTGGTGCACCAGGCGGGATTCGAACCCACGACCCCTGCCTTCGGAGGGCAGTACTCTATCCAGCTGAGCTACTGGTGCAATGCGGGCGCCATGATACTCAGTTGCGCTGCGGGCGTCCATGCTGCTGAATCGGCTGTGTTTTTCCGGCTGTTAATCGCTCTTGAGCGTGCTGATCGGTAAAACCGCACAAAATCCGCCATTCGTTCTTTTTTTCGAACAGGCTATTGTCCTTTAAGCCCTTTGATCCTAGGATTCGTTTGAGATTTCAAACGCTCTTGTCTGGGTGCTGAACCGCACGAGTCCAATCCGTGCGCTATTTGTGCTTCAGCCCAGTGAATGATTTCCCTGACGGCAGCCTTTAAAGGCGCCTTTCGACCCTCACAAAATGGCTCCGCCCTGTGCGGTGCTGTTAAGGAAAGCCGACATGCAGCTTAAAGACACCCAGTTGTTCCGCCAGCAAGCCTTTATCGATGGCGCTTGGGTCGATGCGGACAACGGTCAGACGATCAAGGTCAACAACCCGGCCACCGGTGAAATCCTGGGCACGGTACCAAAGATGGGCGCTGCCGAAACCCGCCGTGCCATCGACGCCGCGGACAAAGCGTTGCCAGCCTGGCGTGCGCTGACCGCCAAGGACCGCGCCAACAAACTGCGTCGCTGGTTCGAGCTGATCATCGAAAACCAGGACGACCTCGCGCGCCTGATGACCCTTGAGCAAGGCAAGCCATTGGCCGAAGCCAAGGGCGAAATCGTTTACGCCGCGTCCTTTATCGAGTGGTTCGCCGAGGAAGCCAAGCGCGTCTACGGTGACGTGATTCCGGGCCACCAGCCGGACAAGCGCCTGATCGTGATCAAGCAGCCGATCGGTGTCACCGCCGCCATCACCCCGTGGAACTTCCCGGCGGCGATGATCACCCGCAAAGCAGGCCCGGCACTCGCCGCCGGTTGCACCATGGTGCTCAAGCCGGCCTCGCAAACCCCGTTTTCCGCCTTCGCTTTGGCTGAACTGGCGCAGCGCGCCGGCATTCCGAAGGGTGTGTTCAGCGTGGTGACGGGCAGCGCCGGCGACATCGGCAGCGAGCTGACCGGTAACCCGATCGTGCGCAA
>NZ_JAVLSB010000073.1:0-22251 GCF_031583775.1 Pseudomonas rhizozeae | reverse complement strand
GCAGATCAAAAGCCAGATCAACAGCGAGGGCCGCTTCGCGGCCCAACGGGGGCAAGCCCCCTCGCCACAAACAGCAGAGCAGATCAAAAGCGCCCGAGGCAGCCTTATAGCCGACCTGGCTTCGAGTTGTACGCATTCCCCTTGTGGGAGCGAGCCTGCTCGCGAATTCGTCAGTGCAACCGGCGCCTGAGCCAGCGTCGATCACCAAATGTTTTCGATAGTTAGCCTGCTATCGGAATGTTCAAGTGCCCCAGGTGTGGCTAGACTGTCGGGCTGCCGACCTGCCTTTCTGGATGTACGATGAATTTCCGCACGATTCTTATTCTGGGTGCCTTGAGTGCCTTCGGGCCTTTGGCCATCGATTTCTATTTGCCGGCGTTCCCGGCCATGGCGCTGGCGTTTGGCACTGATGAGAAGCACGTTCAGCTGACCCTCGCCTCCTATTTCCTCGGTTTGTCCATCGGCCAACTGGCTTACGGTCCAGTGGCGGATCGCTTTGGCCGGCGTATTCCGCTGTTGGTTGGCGTGGGGCTGTTTACCGCAGCCTCGCTGGCCTGCGCTTATGCGCCGAACCTGGAATGGTTGTTGGCTGCGCGGTTCGTTCAGGCCTTGGGCGGCTGCGCGGGCATGGTGATCTCGCGGGCGGTGGTCAGCGATAAATGCGATGCGGTGGGCTCGGCCAAAGTCTTTTCGCAATTGATGCTGGTGATGGGCCTGGCGCCGATTCTGGCGCCGATGCTCGGCGGCTTGCTGGTCAACCTGCACGGCTGGCAATCGATTTTCCTGGTGTTGACCGCATTCAGTGCCATGGCCGGCCTGGCCGTGGCGCTCGGGTTGCCGGAGAGCATGCCGGCGCACATGCCGCGGCAACCGCTGTCCGGTTCGTTGCGCCAATACCGGCGGCTGCTGTCAGATCGGGTCTACCTGGGGCACGCCTTTACCGGCGGCATTGCGGTTGCCGGGATGTTTTCCTACATCGCCGGCTCGCCGTTCGTCTTCATCAAGTTGTATGGCGTGCCAGCGGAACACTTCGGCTGGCTGTTCGGCATCAACGCTGCGGGCTTTATTTTGGTGGCGCAGATCAATGCGCGACTGCTGTCCCGCCGAGGCCCGGCGGCGTTGCTGTCGCGAACCGTGTGGATTTACCTGGCGGGTGGCCTGACCTTGCTCGGCGTCAGCGCGTTGCACACCGAACAATTGTGGCCGCTGCTGATCCCGCTGTTTGTGTGCATCGCCAGCCTCGGCTGCATCCTGCCCAATGCCTCAGCCTGCGCGATGAGCGGGCAGGGTGCGCGGGCCGGCAGTGCCTCGGCGCTGCTGGGTTGCTTGCAATTCAGCGTCGCCGCCGGTGCGGCGGCGTTGGTCGGGGTGTTGCACGATGGCAGCGCGATGCCGATGGCCATGGTCATCAGCTTGTGCGGGGTGTTGGTGGTGGCCGTGGCGATGTTCACCCGCCGTCTGCAAAATGCGCGGGCGTTGGCACTGACCGGCGCGTGACGCCGGATCAGCCGGCGGCGCGCCGTTGTGTTTCAGGGAATTGATGAGGGGCATGCAGCCGGGCTTCGAGGGTTCGGGTGAACGCCAGGGCCTCAGCCTCGCTGCGGAAGGTAATGGCGTGTTGATCGAGGCGTACTTGCCATTGAGACTTTGTCAGTTCTTTTATCAGGATCTTCATTGCTGACCTCCTTCGATTAAAAGACTACGTCGCAGAGGCCTCGATTGTAGACCCGAATGCCGCCGTGTTTATGACAAATGCTAACGGGCTGACTGACGGTGTCGTCCGTTGCCTTCAGGCCCCGGACGACACCGCTCGGGTGTGCCTTAGAACCCTTCCAGCACGATTTTGCCCTTGGACGTGCCGCTTTCCAGCAGCGCATGGGCGCGACGCAGGTTGGTCGCGTTGATCGTGCCGAAGTGCTCGCCGAGGGTGGTTTTCAGGGTGCCGGCGTCGATCAGCTCGGCCACGCGGTTGAGCAGTTTGTGCTGCTCCAGCATGTCGGCGGTCTCGAACAGCGAGCGGGTGTACATAAACTCCCAGTGCAGCGACAGGCTCTTGCGCTTGAGCTTGGTGACGTCCAGCGCTTTCGGATCATCGATCAGCGCCAGCTTGCCTTGCGGCGCCAGGGCTTCGACCAATTGATCGAGGTGCTGGTCGGTCTGGGTCAGGCTGGCGACGTGGGTCACACTGCTTTGACCGGCGGCTTTCAAGGCTTCGCTCAGTGGTTGGCGGTGATCGACGATCAGGTCGGCGCCCAGCTCGCGCACCCAGGCCTGAGTGTCGGGCCGCGAGGCGCTGCCAATGACTTTCAGCCCGGTCAGTTGCTTGGCCAGTTGCGTGAGGATCGAACCCACGCCACCGGCGGCACCGACGATCAGCAGGCTCTGGCCTTCATCGGTTTTACCTTCGCGGATTTGCAGGCGTTCGAATAACAACTCCCACGCGGTAATGGCAGTCAGCGGCAACGCGGCGGCTTCGGCAAAGCTCAGGGTTTTTGGCATGTGGCCGACGATGCGCTCGTCAACGGTGTGCAGTTCACTGTTGCCGCCGGCGCGGGCAATGGAGCCGGCGTAAAACACCTTGTCGCCAACTTTGAACAAGGTCACGTCGCTGCCGACCGCTTTCACCACACCGGCCACGTCCCAGCCCAGCACTTTCGCCGCGCCGCCTTCAGGCTGGGCGTTCTGCCGCACCTTGGTGTCCACCGGGTTGACCGAAATGGCTTTGACTTCGACCAGCAGGTCGCGAGGCCCGGCCACTGGCGCGGGGATCTCGATGTCTTGCAGGGAATTTTCGTCAGTGATGGGCAGCGAGCTGTAGTAACCAATGGCTTTCATGGGCATCTCCGGAATTGAATGGGAAGAAGGGAATCAGGCAAGCGCCTGCAAGCGCTTGAGCTCAAAGTGTTCGAGCACGTCGCCGGCCTTGGCGCGGAAGGCCTGGATGTGCGCGCTGGCGTCGTGGGCCTGCAGTGCCGCATCGCCGCTCCAGCGCTCGATCATGTAGAAGGCGTGCGGGTTTTGCTGGTCCACCAGCAGGTCGTATTGCGAGCAACCGGCCTCGGCGCGGGTCGGTTCCAGCAGGGCACGCAGGTATCGTTCAAGGACGTCTTGCTGGCCGGGCTTGGCGATCAGCGTGGCGATTGCGGTAAATGGCTGGGACATCATCGACTCCTGAAAACGATTAATGGCGTGGCGCAGATAATTGGCTATTTCCGCGCGAGATAAAAGTCGTTAAAAGAGCAGTCTCTTTCAATATTTTTTTGATAGTCGAGGCTTCTATGCTGCGATTCGATGACCTCCAGTTGTTTGTCCGCGCCGCTGACCTCGGCAGTCTGTCCGCCGCGGCGCGGGTCATGGACCTGTCGGCGGCGGTGGCCAGTGCTGCGCTCAAGCGCATTGAGCAGCAACTCGGCGCGCGGTTGTTGAGCCGTTCCACCCGCAGCCTGCGGCTGACAGCCGAAGGTGAAGGCTTCCTTGAATATGCGCGTGCGGCGTTGAGCAATCTGGATGAGGGCCGGCGCTTGCTGGCCAGCGGCCAGGATCAGGTCAGCGGCGTGCTGCAACTGTCGGCACCCTCGGACTTCGGGCGCAATCTGCTGTTGCCTTGGCTGGATGAGTTCCAGCGCGAGCATGCGCGCCTGACCGTGCGCCTGTTGCTGGGCGACCGGATTGCCGATCTGTTTCGTCAGCCCGTGGACATTGCCCTGCGCTACGGTGAACCGGAGGATTCCAGCCTGGTCGCCTTGCCCATCGAGCCGCACAACCGCCGCGTGTTGTGCGCGTCCCCGGACTACCTCGCGCGCCACGGCGAGCCGCGGCAATTGGAACAACTGGCGCAACATAATTGCCTGCTGTTCATGCTCGGCAGCCGGGTGCATGACCGCTGGAGTTTCCATGACGGCAAGCGTGAGGTCGGGCTGACGGTGAGCGGCGACCGCTTCAGTGACGACGCCGACGTGGTGCGCCTATGGGCGCTGGCCGGCGCCGGGATCGCCTACAAGTCCTGGCTGGACGTGGCGGCGGATGTGCTCGCCGGGCGCCTCAAGGTGCTGATGCCGGATCTGGTCTGCGAGCGCGCTCCGCTGAATCTGCTGTGCGCCCATCGCGCACAGTTGAGTAAGCCGGTGAACCTGTTGCGCGAAATGCTCGTCAGCCGTTGTGCCGATTTGGCGGTGCTACGGCGGTCAATATCCACCGCAGGTCACTAGTCGCACCTAAATAGAGAAAATTCTGTCAGGCAGCGACGCCCGCAACCGTTGCCCAGGGGCAGGAACCATTGTTTATCGCGCTTATACTAGCCGCCGCCACCGCTCTTGCGCGCCTTGGCCGAGGACCCATTACTGGTCAAGATGGATTGGGCAGTAGACGAACGATTCAACAGGGAGTGAATACATGGAACAAGCACCTTGCATCAGTCAGATCGCCACGTTGCTGGCGGACCCCAAGCGCAGCGCAATGATCTGGGCCTTGATGGATGGCGCCGCGCGGCACACCGAAGAGTTGGCGCTGCAAGTGGGCCTCTCGCCGTCATCCGCCAGCGCGCACCTGGGGCGTCTGGCCAGTGGCGGCTTGCTGAGCATGGAAGCCCGGGGCCGCAAGCGTTTCTTCCGCCTGGCGGCGCCGGAGATCCGCACCGCGATCGAGGCGCTGGCCTCCGCCACCCTGGCGAGCGTTCCGCAGGTATTGCCCGAGGTGTTCAAGCGCAACCTGCAGACGCTAAAGGTCCAGGGCACTCCGTCGTCGCTGCTGCTCGCGCGGTTGTGTGAGGATCATCTGGGCGGCACGCTGGCGGCCGATCTGTACCAGCGCATGCTCGATGCCGGCTGGATCGAACAGGTCGAGCAGCGGGTGATGGTCACCCTCAAGGGCGCCCGACAGCTGGCCAGCCGAGGTCTGTTCATCCAGGCCCTGGCCCATCGCAATGCGCAAGTGGTGTGTGCCTGCCCGGACTGGAGTGAACGCCGGCCGCACCTCGGTGGTTCGCTGGGCGCGGCGATGCTGCAATTGTTTCTGCAGTCAGGCTGGCTGAGCGTGCCGGCCGACTCCCGCGCCTTGCTGGTGAGCCCGGCGGGGCAGCGGGAGATCAATCAGTTCGCGCATCGCCATGAGCTGGAGATGGCATGACTGTGCCAAGTGCGGGAGCGAGTCTGCTCGCGAAAGCGATTTGTCAGCCGACAGAAGTGTTGGCTGTAAAGGCGTCTTCGCGAGCAGGCTCGCTCCCACAGGGTTTTTGACTAAGGTTTTACCAACCGTGCATCCAGGCTGTTTTGCGCCAGGCGTTTAGCCTGATCCTGGGTCATGCCCAGGTCGGTGTACAGCGCGTGGAAGTTCTCGGTGACGTAGCCGCCGAAGTACGCCGGGTCGTCGGAGTTGACCGTGACTTTCACTCCGCGCTCCAGCATGTCGAGGATGTTGTGCTGGGACATGTGATCGAACACGCAGAGCTTGGTGTTGGACAGTGGGCACACGGTCAGCGGGATCTGTTCGTCGATGATCCGCTGCATCAGGCGTTCGTCTTCGATCGCCCGCACGCCGTGGTCGATGCGCTGGATTTTCAGCAAGTCGAGGGCTTCCCAGATGTACTCCGGCGGGCCTTCTTCACCGGCGTGGGCGACGGTCAGGAAGCCTTCGCCACGGGCCCGGTCGAATACGCGCTGGAACTTGCTCGGCGGATGGCCCATCTCGGAGCTGTCGAGGCCGACCGCCACAAAGGCGTCGCGGAAGGGCAGTGCCTGGTCGAGGGTTTTCTCGGCCTGCTCTTCACTCAGGTGGCGTAGGAAACTGAGGATCAAGCCGCTGCTGATGCCCAGTTGCTGCTCGCCATCCTTCAGCGCCGCCGCGATACCGTTGAGCACCACTTCAAATGGAATGCCTCGGTCGGTATGGGTTTGCGGATCGAAGAACGGTTCGGTGTGGATCACGTTCTGCGCCTTGCAACGCAGCAGGTACGCCCAGGTCAGGTCGTAGAAGTCCTGCGAGGTGCGCAACACGTCGGCGCCTTGGTAATACAGGTCGAGAAACGCTTGCAGGTTGTTGAAGGCGTAAGCCTGGCGCAAGGCGTCGACGTCGTTCCAAGGCAGGGCGATCTTGTTGCGTTCCGCCAGGGCGAACAGCAGCTCGGGCTCGAGCGAGCCCTCGAGGTGCAGGTGCAGTTCGGCCTTGGGCAAGGCGTTCAGCCAGTCGTACATGTTCGAATTCTCATCAGGTGCAATGCCGGCATTCTACAGGGCCTTGACGAACTATTTAGAAAAACCTGACCGGGCGGTTCAACTGCCGGTCTGCGCTTCCCGTCGATAAGCGTAGGTATCGGCGAAGCGAGAGAGCAGGAATTGCGCACACGTGGTGGTCGGATATTTCGCCGGATGCTCGGCGTCCTGACAGCCCGGCAGGCACTGGATGACGGTGTCGGGGTGTGGCTCGGCGAAGAACGGCATCGAGTAGCGATCGACGCCCAATGGGCTGATCACCCGGTGCGGCGTCGACCGGTAACGGTCGTTGCTCCAGCGGGCCATCATGTCGCCGAGGTTGACCACGAACGTGCCGTCAATCGGCGGCGCGTCGATCCATTGACCATCGACATTGCGCACCTGCAAACCGCCGGCGGCGTCCTGAAAGAGCAGGGTGATGCAGCCGTAATCGGTGTGCGCGCCGGCGCCTTGTTGCTCGTCGGAGCTGGCGGTGTGGCGCGGCGGGTAGTGGATCATGCGCAGCACGCTGACCGGCTCGGCGAAGCGGCTGTCGAAGAAATCCCGTTCGATGCCCAGCGCCAGGGTCATGGCGCGCAACAGGGTTTGCGCCAGTGCCTGCATGTCGAGGTAATGCTGCTCCATCAACGCTTCCCAGCCGGGCAGGTCCGGGTGGCGATTGGGGCCGCGCAAGGCTTTCTCCGCCAGCACGTCTGGATGATCGGCCGGCAAGTGCAGGCCCATGTCGAAGGTTTCCTTGAGGTCGCTGGGTTTGCCCGGGTCCAGTTGCTCGGTGGCGATAGCGCCGTAGCCGCGGTGGTGGCGGGTCTGGGTGATATCGATCTTGAGCTTCTCGGCGGCCGCTTGGCCGAAGAAGGTTTTGGCGCTGGCGAGCAAGGCGTCGATGCGCTCGGCGGTGATCGGGTGGCCGGTGATATAGAAAAAGCCCCAGTCGCGGCAGGCGCGGTCGATTTGCCCGGCGACGGCGCGCCAGGCGGTTTGGTCGTCGCCGTAGAGCGGGGCGATGTTGATGATGGGAAGACTGTTCATGCGGTTGTCCCGAAGAAACACAGACTTTAAAACCTGAAGAACCCTGTGGGAGTTGACTTGCCAGCTCCCACAGGGGCGGTGTGAGTTTGGAAAAATTACTTCGGAATCTGCGCCTTCATGCCTTCCACGTAGTAATTCATCGACGCCAGTTCAGCGGTGGTGGCGCTCACGCCCGCAGGGATTTTCTCGACGCCGGCCTGGTCCTTGATCGGGCCGGTGAACGGTTGCAGGGCGCCGCTCTTGATGTCGGCGATGATCTGTTCGGCCTCAGCCTTGACCGCTGCCGGCACCAGATCACTGATCGGCAACTCCACCGTGCCTTCCTTCAAACCGCCCCAGTAATCCTGGGACTTCCAAGTGTGATCGATGACGCTTTGCGTGGCCTGAATGTAATGCGGTGCCCAGTCGTTGACGATTGAGGTCAGTACCGCTTTCGGCCCGAAGTGCGCCATGTCCGACGCGTAGCCCACGGCGTACACGCCACGGCGTTCGGCGGCCTGAATCGGCGCTGGGCTGTCGGTGTGCTGGAACACCACGTCGACGCCCTGGTCGATCAACGCGTTGGCGGCGTCGGCTTCTTTGCCTGGATCGAACCAGGAATTGACCCACACCACTTTGATCTCGGTGCCCGGGTTGTACTTGTTCAGAGCCAACTGGATGGCGTTGATGTCGCGGATCACTTCGGGGATCGGGAAGGACGCGACGTAACCGATTTTCTTGGTCTTGGTCATCTTCGCCGCGAGGAAACCGCCGACGTAGCGACCTTCATACGTGCGCGCCAGGTAAGTGCCAAGGTTCTTGTCCTGCTTGTAACCCGTGGCATGCTCGAAGGTGACTTTGGGGAATTGCTTGGCGACTTTCAGCGTCGGGTTCATGTAGCCGAACGAGGTGGTAAAGATCAGGTCGTACTTGTCCTTGGCCATGTTGCGGATCACCCGCTCAGCGTCGGCGCCCTCGGCGACGTTTTCCACGTAGTTGGTGGTGATCTGGCTGCCGAGCTTCTCCGCGAGAGCCTTGCGCCCCTGTTCGTGCTGGTACGTCCAGCCGTGGTCGCCAATCGGGCCGATGTAGACGAAGCCGACTTTCAGCGGGTCTGCAGCGCTGGCGGTCAGGCTGGCGCTCAGACCGATGGCCGCCGCAAGGGCGCAAAGCAGCTTCTTCAACGGGCGTTTGTGCATGAATTCGAACTCCATGGTGTTCTGAGGATATTCGGGCCAATGCAAATTGCTGACCAACTGGACAACAAACGGCGTTGAAATCGAGGCGAGGCCTTCGCGAGCAGGCTCGCTCCCACAATGGACATGTATTCTTCGGGGGCAGCGAGCCTGCTCGCGAAGGGGCGTGCAACGCCAATAAAGTGCATGCCCCTAGAATGCTGCCACGCGCTGGTGCGCTAAGGTGTAACGAAACGTTAGCGGCGCGCCGCAGTCAGTAACTCATCCGCTGATCTCGTTCCCCTGCGCAAAAAAGGCTCGCCATGCTCGAAACCCTCAAGCAAGAAAAATTCCTGCTCCTGGCAGTGCTGGCCGCCGTCGTCGCCTACCCGTTGGAACACTGGATGCTGCACAGCGGCCAGGTTGTCGCGCTGAGCGCGGGGCTGGTGCTGATCGGGTTCATCGTCGCGGCTTCGATGCGCGTCGCCCATCACGCCGAGTTGCTCGCGGAAAAAGTCGGCGACCCCTACGGCACGATGATCCTGACCCTCGCCGCCGTGCTGGTGGAAGTGGTCATCCTGGCGATCATGATGAGCAACGAAGCCTCGCCGACCCTGGTGCGCGACACGATTTATTCGGCCGTGATGCTCGACATCAACGGCATCCTCGGTCTTGCCGCTTTGATGGGTGGGATCAAGCATGGCGAACAGTCCTACAACGACGACTCGGCGCGCAGCTACAGCGTGATGATCCTCACCGCCATGGGCGTGTCGATGGTGGTGCCGGAGTTCATTCCCGAGGCCAACTGGAAGGTCTATTCGGCCTTCACCATCGGCGCGATGATCGTGCTTTACACCTTGTTCCTGCGCATGCAAGTCGGGCCGCACAGTTATTTCTTCAGCTACAGCTACCCGGAAAAGCGCCGCAAGAAAGAGCCGGTGGAAAACGAACCGAAACCGGTCAGCCTGGCGATGTCGATCGGCACCCTGGTGTTTGGCGTGGTGGTGATTGGCGCACTGGCCGAGGTGATGTCCAAGACTCTCGACCTGGGCCTGGAAGGCACGGGCGCACCGCCGGTGATCACCGCGATCCTGGTGGCGGCCATCTCAGCCGCGCCGGAAATTCTCACCGCATTGCGTGCGGCATTGGCCAATCGCATGCAGTCGGTTGTCAACATTGCCATGGGCGCGTCGTTGTCGACGGTGATCCTGACCGTGCCGGTGATGGAAGCCATGGCGCTCTACACCGGCCAGCCGTTCCAGATGGCCATGACCCCGGTGCAAACAGTGATGATCTTCCTGACGCTGATCGTCAGCGCGATCAACCTCAATGACGGCGAGACCAACGCCATCGAGGGCATGACTCACTTTGTGTTGTTTGCGACTTTCATCATGTTGTCGTTGCTTGGACTCTGACGGCGAAAATGCCCTTGTGGCGAGGGAGCTTGCTCCCGCTCGGCTGCGTAGCAGTCGTCAATCAAGCGACTGCGCTGTGTCAATCAGCTACCGGTGAATGGTTTTGGGTCTGCTGCGCAGCCCAGCGGGAGCAAGCTCCCTCGCCACAAGGTGTTTCAGTTATGCGTATCAAATCCCCGCAATCAACTGCCGCGCCGCCTGGCTGTGATCGGCGATCAGGCCTTTCAGGTCCAGACCCTCGACCTGCCCGTCGATCACCCGCCACTGGCCGCCGACCATCACCCGATCTGCGCGATCAGCACCGCACAGCAGCAACGCCGAGACCGGGTCGTGGCTGCCGGAGAAGCGCAGTTCATCCAGTTTGAACAGCGCCAGGTCAGCCTGTTTGCCCACTGCGATTTCGCCGATGTCGGTGCGGCCGAGCAGCTTCGCCGAGCCCTGAGTGGCCCAGCCGAGCACCAACTCGGGGGTGATGTCGGCGGCGCCGTAGCGCAGGCGCTGGATGTACAGGGCCTGGCGGGTTTCGAGGATCATGTTCGACGCGTCGTTGGATGCCGAGCCATCGACGCCGAGGCCGATCGGCGCACCCGCCGCCACCAGGTCGAGTGTCGGGCAAATGCCCGAGGCCAGGCGCATGTTCGAACTCGGGCAATGGCAGATGCCGGTGCCGGCGGCGCCGAGACGGGCGATTTCGTCCGGGTTGAAATGGATGCCGTGGGCCAGCCAGGTGCGCGGCCCTAGCCAGCCGACGCTGTCGAGGTAATCCACGGTGCGCAGGCCGAAGCGTTGCAGGCAGAAGTCTTCTTCATCGAGGGTTTCCGCCAGGTGCGTGTGCAAGCGAACGTCGAGCTGATTGGCCAGTTCGGCGCTGGCGGACATGATTTGCGGGGTCACCGAAAACGGCGAGCAGGGCGCCAGGGCGATCTGGATCTGCGCGCCGTCGCCGCGTTCGTGGTATTCGCGAATCAAGCGCTGGCTGTCATCGAGAATCACCTGGCCTTCCTGCACGGTTTGCTGCGGCGGCAAGCCACCGTCCTTTTCGCCGAGGCTCATGGAGCCCCGTGTGAGCATTGCGCGCATGCCCAATTCACGAACGCTTTCGACCTGTACGTCGATGGCATTTTCCAGCCCGTCGGGAAACAGATAGTGGTGATCCGCTGCGGTGGTGCAGCCTGAGAGCAACAGTTCGGCCAGCGCCACTTTGGTCGCCAGTGCGAGTTTCTCCGGGGTCAGCCGCGCCCACACCGGGTACAGGGTTTTCAGCCACGGGAACAATGGTTCGTTGACCACCGGCGCCCAGGCGCGGGTCAGGGTTTGGTAGAAGTGGTGATGGGTGTTGATCAGGCCCGGCAGGATCACATGTTCGCGGGCATCGAACACGTGCGAGCAAGCTGCGGACGGCTGCTGGCCGGCGCCGAGCACTTCGACGATTACGCCGTCTTGCAGGACCAGGCCGCCACGGGCATCGAGCGCGTTGGCCGTGAAAATGGCGAGGGGATTTTTTAACCAGGTACGGATGGCAGGCATGGTGGCCGGCTCCTCTGAAAATGGGTTCAGGGTTGCCAGCTCAGTGTTGCCCTGTCTGCTGATCCAGGGTCGCCGTTGCGGGCGAGGTGCGGAGTGTCGGATAAAACGCTTGGGTCGGCAAGCCCGGGCCGACCGGGTGATGAGTGCTCACGGCGCACATCAAACTCTGTGGGAGCGGGCTTGCCCGCGATGAGGGTGCGTCAGTCAACAGCATCGTCACTGATATAACGCTTTCGCGAGCTGGCTCGCTCCTACAGGTTTTTCACTAAACCCAGAATTAGATTCTGGTGTTACCAGGGAATTGTCTCTCCCTTGTAGTTCACGAAGTGATGGCCGCCCTTGCCGGTGTAGGCGTTCACTTGATCGATCAGGCCGCGGGTGCTGGTCTCCACGTCCAGCGTGGCCCCTTCACCGCCCATGTCGGTTTTCACCCAGCCCGGATGCAGCGACAGCACGGTCAAGGTCTGTTCGCCCAATTGGCCGATAAAACTGTTGGTCATGGAATTGAGGGCCGCTTTGCTGGCCTTGTACAGCGCCAGTTCCGGGGCGTCGGGCATGGTCACGCTGCCGAGCACCGAACTCATGAACGCCAGCACGCCGCTGTGCGGGCGAATCTGCCCGACGAAGCGCTGGGCCAGGTTGATCGGCGCCACCGCGTTGGTGAAAAACAACTGACCGACCTCCGCCAGGGTCGCGCCCCCGGGGCTCTGGTCCGTCGGGCCTTTGACCCCGGCGTTGACGAACAGCAAGTCAAACACCTCGCCTTTGAGTTGCTGGCTCAGGGCGATTACCGCTTGCTGGTCATCCATGTCGAGCTTCTCGACCCTTACCGGGCCGAGCGCAGTCAAGGCGTCGGCATGCTGTGGATTGCGTACGGTGGCGGTGACTTGCCAGCCATCCGCCAGCAGGGTTTTCACCAGACCCAGGCCCAAGCCTCGGGAGGCGCCGATAATCAATGCGGTTTTTGCCGTGGACATCTACGGTTTCCTTGAAAAAGTGGCGATCACGGATCAATCGACAACGGGAGTAGCGCCGTGGTTGCAGGCCACTACGCTACTGCCGATTGATGCCGATGTGAAGCCTGCCGCTTTTCAATGTCCCGGTTGCCACGGTTGGCCTAACGATACCGGGGCAAACAACCGAGTGCGCACCGCATCCCGCGACAACAGCACCAGCACCACGATAGTCGCGACATACGGCAGCATCGCCAGCAGGCTCGACGGGATCGCCAGCCCAAGGCCTTGCGCGACCAGATGCAGGATGCTGGCGAGGCCGAACAGGTAAGCGCCGAGCAGCAAGCGCCAGACCCGCCAACTGGCAAACACCACCAGCGCCAGGGCGATCCAGCCTCGGCCGGCGCTCATGTTTTCTGCCCACATCGGCGTGTAGGCCAGCGACAGGTAGGCGCCGGCCAGCCCGGCCATGGCACCGCCGAACAACACCGCCAGGGTGCGCACGCCGAGCACCGGCAAACCCATGGCGCTGGCGGCGTCCGGGTTTTCACCGACCGCTTGAATGATCAGGCCGACGCGGCTTTTCAGGATCACCCAGGCAACCACGCCGAACAGCACGAACGACAGATACACCAGCACGTCCTGGGCGAACAGCATGCGGCCGATCAGCGGAATTTCGCTGAGGTACGGAATCGCCAACGGCTCAAAACCCGCCAGGGGCTTACCGACCCACGCCGCGCCAATAAACGTCGACAGGCCAACGCCGAAAATCGTCAGGGCCAACCCGGTGGCCACTTGATTGGCGTTGAACACCAGTGCCACCAGCGCGAACAGCGCCGACAGCAGCATCCCCGCGACCATCGCCAGCATCACCCCAAGCCACAGGTTGCCGGTGCTGAACGCGACGATGAAACCGGTCACCGCGCCCAGCAGCATCATCCCTTCCTGGCCGAGATTGAGCACGCCGCTCTTTTCGCAGATCAACTCACCCAGCGCCACCAGCAGCAACGGCGTGCCGCAGCGGACCATGGCGTAGAGAATATTGCTCAGCAGATCGATATCCATCACAAGGCTCCGGCCTGTACGGCGGTGGTCGAGGTGCGCCGGGCCCAGCGCAGGTTCAGGCGTGGCCGATAGAGGATCAGCACGTCACAGGCCAGCAGGAAAAACAGCATCATGCCCTGGAACAATTGAGTGATCGCTTGCGGCAGGTTCAGGCTCATCTGCGCGCTCTCGCCGCCGATGTACAACAGCGCCATCAACAGGCTGGAAAACAGAATGCCGATTGGGTTGAGCCGGCCGAGAAACGCCACGGTGATCGCCGCGTAGCCATAGCCCGGCGACACTTGCGGGACCAATTGGCCGATCGGCCCGGTGACTTCGCAAACGCCGGCCAGCCCGGCCAGGCCACCACTGATCAACAGCGCCAGCCAAATCAGGCGCTTGTGCTTGAAGCCGACAAACCCGGCCGCGCGTTTATCCAGGCCCAGCACTTTGATCTGGAAGCCGACGAAGCTGCGTTGCAGCAACACCCACACCGCCACCAGCGCCAGCAGCGCGAAATACACCCCGGCGTGCACCCGGCCGTCCTCCATCAACAGCGGCAAACGGCTGGCATCGCCGAACATCGCCGACTGCGGAAAATTGAAGCCTTCCGGGTCTTTCAACGGGCCGTGGACGAAGTACAGCAGCAGGTTCAGCGCGATGTAGTTGAGCATGATGCTGGTGAGGATTTCGTTGGCGTTGAAACGCGTGCGTAACCACGCCGTCAGCCCGGCCCACGCCGCCCCGGCCAGTGTGCCCACCAGCAGGATCAGCACCAGCGCCCATCGGCTTTCCACGGCGATCACATTCACTGCCACTGCGCTGCCGGCCAAGGCGCCGAGCAGCAATTGGCCTTCGGCGCCGATGTTCCAGATCCGTGCCTGATAAGCCACCGCCAGGCCGAGGGCGCAGAGCAGGATCGGCAGGGTTTTCACCAGCCATTCAGAGACGCCGTACAAGTCGCTGATCGGCGCGATCAACAGGGTGTGCAAAGTCAGCAGCGGATCGTGCCCGAGGGCGATAAACAACAGTGAGCCGCAGCCGAGCGTCAGCACCGCCGCCAGCAGCGGCGAGCACCACAGCATCAGGCGCGACTGCTGGCCACGGGGTTCGAGGGAAAGCAGCATGTGTAACTCCGTTAAACCGGCGCGGACGCGGCGGGTTGAGGGGCGTCGAACTGGCCGGCCATCCAGCCGCCGACTTCGATCAAATGGGTGTCGGCGGTGGCTTTTAGCGCTGACAGCCGACCACTGCACAACGCGCCGAGGCGGTCGCTGATCTGGAACAGTTCGTCGAGATCTTCGGAAATCACCAGGATCGCCGCGCCAGCATCGCGCAAGGCAATCAGCGCACGGTGAATGGTCGCTGCCGCGCCGACATCGACGCCCCAGGTCGGGTGCGCCGCCACCAGCAATGTCGGCTGCTGGAGGATTTCCCGGCCGAGGATGAATTTTTGCAAGTTACCGCCGGACAGGCTGCGCGCCGGCGCGTGTGCGTCAGGGGTTTTCACCCCGAAGCGGCGGATGATCTCGTCGGCCAGCGCGAGTACTTTGTGCCGCTGAATCAAGCCCTGGCTGACCAGGCCTTGCTGGAACGCGGTGAGCAACGCGTTATTCGCCAGGCTCAATTCCGGCACCGCGCCGTGGCCGAGGCGTTCGGCGGGGACGAACGCCTGGCCCAAGCGGCGGCGAGCGTCCGGCGGCAAATCGGCGACGGCTTGTTGGTTGAAGGAGATGGTGTGCGCGGCGTTGCGGGCCAGGCGTTGTTCGCCGCTGAGTAACGCCAGCAATTCATCCTGACCGTTGCCGGCGACCCCGGCGATGCCGACGATTTCACCGCTGCGCACCTGCAAGTCGATGCCCTCAAGCGAACAGCCAAACGGGTCCGGGTTGTGCCACGACAAGCCGCTGACTCGCAGAAACACCTCGTCACCGCTGACCTTGGGGTAGTCGGTGATCAGCCCGGCCGCTTCGCCGACCATCAACTGCGCGAGCTCGCGGTCGCTGCACTCCGCCGGCCGGCAATGCCCGGCGACGCGACCGCCGCGCAACACCGTGGCGCTGTGGCACAGCGCGCGGACCTCGCCGAGTTTGTGGCTAATAAACAAGATGCTGCAGCCTTCTGCCGCCAGACGCCGCAGGGTGACAAACAAATCGTCGGCTTCCAGCGGCGTCAGCACCGAGGTCGGTTCGTCGAGGATCAGCAGGCGGATGTCCTGCATCAGGCAGCGAATGATCTCCACCCGTTGCCGCTCGCCGATCGACAGGCTGTGCACCAGGCGTTGCGGCTCTACCGCCATGCCGTAGCGCTGGGAAACCTCGCGAATTTTGCTTTCGAGTTGTTTCGGCGAGCCGGCGCTGGCGCCCATGGCCAGGGCAATGTTCTGCGCCACGCTGAGGGTTTCGAACAACGAAAAATGCTGGAACACCATGCCGATGCCCAACTGCCGCGCCTGGGCCGGGTTTCGAAGATGCACACGCTGGCCCTGCCAGATCACCTCGCCGGCATCGGCCTGGGTGACGCCGTAGATGATTTTCATCAAGGTGCTTTTACCCGCGCCGTTCTCCCCGAGCAGGGCGTGGATTTCGCCCGGCTGAATGCTCAAGTCAATGGCGTCGTTGGCCAGGCAGCCGGGGTAGCGTTTGCTGATGTGGCGCAATTGCAGGCGCGGGATTGAATCGTCAGGTGGCATGACAAGGCTCGGGTCCGGGTGGCGATGCCTGTGGATAAAGCAATTTCCTGGCCAGTCAGTCAGAAAATCTGTTGATGCCTTGCCTGTGAGCCTTTCTTGGCGGGCGCTTGCCGGTGATGGATAAATTTTTCGGCACCAGATCGGGGCGTTGGTGTGTGACAGGCTCCAGTTTTGTTCGTGACACTTTGATTAAAAAATGAGCAGCGGGCCGCGAGCTATGCCCTGTCGTGCGCCGGGACAGTCATGAACGGCTTATCCACAGGTTGTTCCACAGGAACTGTGCGCAAGCCGGAATCTCGGGCATAAGCGCTGCGGCGCTTTCTTCTAAAGGTGATAAACGCTGCTAACCGGCTGTTTTGCTTTGAAAACTGCCCGCGGCTGGGTGATTGAACAAAAAATGAACAGCCGCCGCAGAGCCGCGAGATAGAAGGTGCGCAGAACGATGTACTCAGGTTATCCACAGCCGGGTGCACAGCGGATGTGGGCAAGTGTACTGGCGCCGGAAATCTCAGCGTTGCAGCAAGATTCGTCCACGACTCAAATCGGCGAGCAGGCGTTGCAGGTGATCGATCTGCTCTTCGCCGACCGCTAGCTGCAGGTCCACGCCATTGGCGGTGAACGTTTCTTCGATCACCAGGCCGCCCAGCTCTGCCACGCGCAATTTGACCAGCGCCAATTCGGCGAACGCGCAGGCACAGCTGACCTGAGTACGACTGATCAGGGCGATTTTCTCCGCGCTTTGCAGGCATTTGTTGGCGCCACCGCCGTACGCGCGAGCCAGGCCGCCGGTGCCTAACTGAATGCCGCCGTACCAGCGAATCACCAGCACCGCGACTTGATCGCAGGCCTGCGCTTCGATGGCCGCCAGGATCGGCCGGCCAGCGGTGCCGCCGGGTTCGCCGTCGTCATTGCTGCGGTATTGCGCACCGAGCTTCCAGGCCCAGCAGTTGTGCGTGGCATTCAGGTCGCTGTGCTGTTCGATGAAAGCTTGGGCGTCAGCGGGGCTGGTGATTGGGCCGGCGAGGGTAATGAAACGACTTTTGCGAATCTCTTCGCGGTATTCGCAAAAGCCGCTGAGGGTATAAGGCATACAGTTCTTAAATGGCAGGCTGGAGGCCGCAGCCTTTGAGGATGATACGGATCAGGTTGTTGCCGGCGTCTTCCATGTCTTGCTTGGTCAGCTTTGTGCGGCCGCTGACCCGGCAGATCTGCGTGGCGAAATCGGCGTAATGCTGGGTGCTGCCCCACAGCAGGAAGATCAGGTGCACCGGGTCGACCGGGTCCATTTTTCCGGCATCGATCCAGGCCTGGAACACCCCGGCTCGACCCTGGAACCAGGCGCGGTAATCCTGGTTGAAATACTCGGTCAAACATTCGCCGCCGCTGATCACTTCCATGGCGAAAATTCGCGAGGCTTGCGGCTGGCGTCGCGAGAATTCCATCTTCGCCCGGATGTAACGGCTCAATGCTTCGGCCGGATCGTCTTCGGCGGTGAGGGTGTTGAAGGTGCTGTCCCACAATTCAATGATGTTGCTCAGTACCGCCACGTACAGCCCGAGTTTATTGGTGAAGTAGTAATGCAGGTTGGCTTTGGGCAGGCCGGCATTTTGCGCGATGGTGTTCATGCTCGTGCCTTTGAACCCGTGGCGAGCGAACTCGTCTTCGGCGGCTTTGAGGATCGTCTCTTCGTTCTTCTGACGAATGCGGCTGGCAGGTTTGCCGCCGTGGGCGGGGACTTCAAAGGTCATAGGCGTGTCCGGGCAAGTCTGTGGGGGGCAACCATTTGCGTTGATAGCGCACCCACCGGCATCCGACAAGTGTTTCGGCGATAAAACCCCGGGATCAACGGGTCGCTGCCAGGCTTTCGAGGAAACTTTCCAGCACCAAGTGCGGCCGCCGACCTTTGCGGGTGACCGACGCCAGGCTCAAGTCGTAGAAGCGCGTTTTGGCTTTCAGCGCGCGCAACCGGCCTTGCTGCACCCACAGGCTGGCGTAGTGATCCGGCAGATAACCGATGTAGCGCCCGGTGAGAATCAGGAACGCCATGCCTTCGCGGTCCGACGCACTGGCGGTGCAGTTGAGCGCCTGGTAATGCGCCTGGATCTCCGCGGGCAAGCGGAAGGTCGGGGCGATGGCGTCCTGGCTGTTGAGGCGCTGGTCATCCAGTTGTTTATCGTCGACGTAAAACAGCGGATGCCCGACCGCGCAATACAGCAGCGAGCGTTCACTGTAGAGCGGCTGATATTCCAACCCCGACAACGCCGTGGCCTGCGGCACTACGCCGACATGCAGGCGCCCGTCGAGCACCCCTTGTTCAACTTCATTCGGGGCGATCATGCGGATCTGGATTTGCACGTCCGGCCCGCGTTCCTTTAGTTGCGCCAAGGCGTGGGTGATGCGCATGTGGGGGAGGGTGACCAGGTTGTCGGTGAGGCCGATAGTCAATTCGCCGCGCAGGTGTTGGTGCAGGCCGTTAACCTCAGTGCGAAAACTTTCCAGCGCACTTAATAGTTGCAGAGCCGACTGGTAGACCTCGCGACCTTCTTCGGTCAACGAGAACCCGGCCCGACCGCGTTGGCACAGACGCAGGCCGAGGCGTTGTTCGAGGTCGCTCATCTGCTGGCTGATGGCCGAGCGGCCGATGCCGAGCACCGATTCCGCCGCCGAGAAGCCGCCGCACTCCACCACGCTGCGGAAGATCCGCAGCAAGCGAATATCAAAGTCGCTGACTTGGGCTAATGGGTCGGGGCGACGAATGCTCATGCATCGGTACTCAAAGTTTAGTGAAGGACAGACTGAAGGTTACAAAAGTTGAATTTCACCGACTTTATCCCCGTGGCAATTTAGTCGCAACTGTCGTCACGCCATGCGTCCTCAACTGCACGCCGCTTATTGCCCTGCGAGGTTTTGCTCATGAACATGCCCGAAAACGCTCCGTCCTCCTTGGCCAGCCAGCTCAAGCTGGATGCGCACTGGATGCCTTACACCGCCAACCGTAACTTCCAGCGCGACCCGCGACTGATCGTGGCGGCCGAAGGCAGTTGGTTGACGGACGACAAGGGCCGCAAGATCTACGACTCGCTGTCAGGCCTGTGGACCTGCGGCGCTGGGCACACCCGCAAGGAAATCCAGGAAGCGGTCGCCAAGCAGTTGGGCACCCTCGATTATTCGCCGGGCTTCCAGTACGGCCATCCGCTGTCGTTTCAGTTGGCGGAGAAAATCACTGAACTGACACCGGGCAACCTGAACCATGTGTTCTTCACCGACTCGGGTTCCGAGTGTGCCGATACCGCGGTGAAAATGGTCCGCGCCTACTGGCGTCTGAAAGGCCAGGCCACCAAGACCAAAATGATCGGCCGCGCCCGTGGCTACCACGGCGTCAACATCGCCGGCACCAGCCTCGGCGGCGTCAACGGCAACCGTAAGCTGTTCGGTCAGGCGATGATGGACGTCGATCATCTGCCGCACACCTTACTGGCCAGCAATGCTTATTCCCGTGGCATGCCGGCCGAGGGCGGGATCGCTTTGGCCGATGAATTACTAAAGCTGATCGAACTACACGACGCCTCTAATATCGCGGCGGTGTTCGTTGAGCCGATGGCCGGGTCCGCCGGTGTACTGGTGCCGCCGCAGGGTTACCTGAAACGCCTGCGGGAAATCTGCGACCAGCACAATATTCTGCTGGTGTTCGATGAGGTGATCACCGGTTTCGGCCGTACCGGCTCAATGTTCGGCGCCGACAGCTTTGGCGTGACCCCGGACCTGATGTGCATCGCCAAGCAAGTCACCAACGGTGCGATTCCGATGGGCGCAGTGATTGCCAGCTCCGAGATCTACCAGACCTTCATGAACCAGCCGACGCCTGAATACGCGGTGGAATTCCCTCACGGTTACACCTACTCGGCACACCCGGTGGCGTGCGCGGCGGGCCTGGCGGCACTCGATCTGCTGCAAAAAGAAAATTTGGTGCAGAGCGTGGCCGAAGTCGCGCCGCATTTCGAAAACGCGTTGCACGGCCTGAAGGGCGGCAAGAACATCATCGACATCCGCAACTACGGCCTGGCCGGTGCGATCCAGATTGCGCCACGGGACGGTGACGCCATCGTGCGTCCATTTGAAGCCGGCATGGCGCTGTGGAAGAAGGGTTTTTACGTGCGCTTTGGTGGCGACACCTTGCAATTCGGCCCGACCTTCAACAGCAAGCCGCAAGACCTGGATCGCCTGTTCGATGCGGTTGGCGAAGTGCTGAACACCATCGACTGATTTTTCCTTCTATATAAGTACAAACGGCAGGCGCCCTACGCGGGCGCCTGTGGACCACTTTCAGGAGCCCCGCATGAGCCTCATTCCGCATTTGATCAATGGCGAGCTGGTGAGCGAGCCGAACGGCCGCACCGCTGACGTGTTCAACCCGTCCACCGGCCAGGCGATCCACAAGCTGCCGTTGGCCAGCCGCGAAACCATTCAACAGGCCATCGACGCCGCCAAGGCTGCCTTCCCGGCCTGGCGCAATACGCCACCGGCCAAGCGTGCGCAGGTGATGTTCCGTTTCAAGCAATTGCTGGAGCAGAACGAAGCGAAAATCTCGCAATTGATCAGCGAGGAGCACGGCAAGACTTTGGAAGACGCCGCCGGCGAATTGAAGCGCGGCATCGAGAACGTTGAGTTCGCCTGCGCCGCCCCGGAAATTCTCAAGGGTGAGTACAGCCGCAACGTCGGCCCGAACATTGATGCCTGGTCGGATTTCCAGCCGCTGGGCGTGGTGGCCGGTATTACGCCATTCAACTTCCCGGCGATGGTGCCCCTGTGGATGTACCCGCTGGCGATCGTCTGCGGGAACTGCTTCATCCTCAAGCCGTCCGAGCGTGATCCGAGTTCCACACTGCTGATCGCACAACTGCTGATCGAGGCCGGTTTGCCGAAAGGCGTGCTTAGCGTGGTGCATGGCGACAAAGCGGCGGTGGATGCGCTGATCGAAGCGCCGGAAGTCAAAGCCCTGAGTTTCGTGGGTTCGACGCCGATTGCCGAATACATCTACGCCGAGGGCACCAAGCGCGGCAAGCGCGTCCAGGCATTGGGCGGCGCGAAGAACCATGCGGTGCTGATGCCGGATGCTGATCTGGACAACGCAGTCAGCGCCTTGATGGGCGCGGCCTACGGTTCGTGCGGCGAGCGCTGCATGGCGATCTCGGTGGCGGTGTGCGTGGGTGACCAAGTCGCCGATGCGTTGATCGGCAAACTGACGCCGCAGATCAAGGCGCTGAAGATTGGTGCCGGTACGTCCTGTGGTCTGGACATGGGGCCGCTGGTTTCCGGTCAGGCTCGGGATAAGGTCAGTGGGTATATAGAAGACGGCGTTGCTTCCGGCGCGAGCCTGGTGGTGGATGGTCGTGGCTTGAGCGTGGCGGGGCACGAGGAAGGCTTCTTCCTGGGTGGCTGCCTGTTCGATCACGTCACCCCCGAGATGCGCATCTATAAAGAAGAGATCTTCGGGCCGGTGCTGTGCGTGGTCCGGGTAAACAGCCTCGAAGAGGCGATGCAACTGATCAACGATCACGAGTATGGCAACGGCACTTGTATCTTCACCCGCGATGGGGAGGCGGCGCGGCTGTTCTGCGATGAGATCGAGGTCGGCATGGTCGGCGTCAACGTGCCGCTGCCAGTGCCGGTGGCTTATCACAGCTTTGGCGGCTGGAAGCGTTCGCTTTTTGGCGACTTGCATGCGTATGGCCCGGATGGCGTGCGGTTCTACACCCGTCGCAAGGCAATCACCCAGCGCTGGCCGCAGCGTGCGAGCCATGAAGCTTCGCAGTTTGCGTTCCCTAGCTTGTAAGTAGCGGGATTAGAAAAGGCCGTCCCTTGGGGCGGCCTTTTGCGTTCTAAGAGTTTCTTTGACTGATATGACAGAATTGTGAAATTAAGGGTTGACGGCAAATCCTGGAGGTCTATAATTCGCCCCACTTCCGGCGCAGTCGAAACGGAAAACTCCTTGAGTTTCAATGAGTTAAACGATTTTAGGTTGTAACTGGCTTCAGTTCATGGAAGCCTGGAAGGAGTTGATAAGGCGGTGGGTTTGAGCCTTGTTAACGATTCGATCTTCTCGATCGAAGCGCTGTAAAAGAGGTGTTGACAGCAGCGAGTAACGCTGTAGAATTCGCCTCCCGCTAACGAGAGATCGAAAGCGCAAGTGGTTGAAGTTGCAGAGGAAACTTTGAAAACTTCTTAAAATAA